>CAXTPX010000266.1:0-5140 GCA_964246005.1 uncultured Burkholderiaceae bacterium
GACCGTAGAAGCAACGACACGGGGTTCCCGCTTCCGCGGGAACGACGGCGCGCTCCATGAACACCATCTCCTGTCCGAACTGCGGCGCGCCGGTCACGTTCCGGTCGGCCGCGTCGGTCATGGTGGTCTGCGGCTTCTGCCAGTCGACGCTGATCAGGGACGCGGACTCGGTCCGCAACATCGGCCGCATGGCCGACGTTCTCGAGGACTTCTCGCCGATCCAGCTCGGCACGTCCGGCACGATCGACGGCCGCAGCTTCACGGTCGTCGGGCGCATCCAGCTGCGCTATCCGGCCGGGTTCTGGAACGAGTGGTACGTGGTCGACGACCACGGCGAAGGCGCGTGGCTGTCCGACGGCTCGGGGCAGTACACCTTCACGCGGTCGGTCGATCGTTCGACGTTTCCGGGCGTGTCGTTGCCGCGCTTCACCGACCTCGCTGCCGGCGCGCGGCTCGATCTCGGACGCGCGCCCGACGGCAGCACGCTGCTCTTCATCGCCGGCGACGTGCGCACGGCACAATGCACCGGTGGCCAGGGCGAACTGCCGTTCCCCGTCGGTGCCGGCTATGCCGCGCGCGTCGCGGACTTCCGGCGCGGCGACGAGTTCGTGACCCTCGACTACTCCGACGGGAAGGGCGCGGCCGACGACGTCGGCGATCCGGTCGTCTACCGCGGTCGCTCGATCGCGCTCGAAGACCTGAAGCCGCAACTGCTGCGCGATCCCGAGACCATCGTCGATGCGGCCGGCCGCATCAAGGGCAAGGTCAGCGACCTGCAGTGCCCGTCGTGCGGTGCGTCGATCGCGTTCTCGCCGGGGGCGACGACCCACCTGCTGTGCCAGACCTGCCACGCGTCGCTCGACGTCGCGGGACCGGTGGCCGAGGTCATCGCCGCCGCGAAGCGCATCGACGCGGTGAAGACGTCGTTGCCGCTCGGCGCGAAGGCCACGATCGGCGGCGTGCCGTTCAGCGTGATCGGCCTGATGCGGCGTGCGGAGATCAGCGACGAGGCGGGCGAGTGGACCGAGTACCTGTTGTACGCGCCGCAGAAGGGCTTCCTGTGGCTGATCGAGAGCGACGACGGATGGGAGCGGGCGCGCGTGCTCGACGCATGGCCGTGCTGGTACTCGACCGACCAGGCGACGCTGGGCGGCGACACGTACGACAAGCTCTACGACTACCGGGCCGTCGTGAAGTACGCGGCCGGCTCGTTCAACTGGCGGGTCGAGGTCGGCGACGTCAATCAGGTCACCGAGTTCAAGTACGGCATCGCAAAGCTGTCGGCCGAGTCCGACGACACCGAGCTCAACTGGTCGCGCTCGACCCCGCTGACCGCCAAGGAAATGTCCGACTGGTTCGGTCCACAGCTCGTCGGTCGCGTCGCGGACGGTCCGCCATCGCTGCTCGATCGACCGAAGGGTGGCTATCGGCAGATCGCGAAATGGCTGACGATCCTGCTCCTCGCGGTCAACGCCATCCCCATCCTGTTCTCGCCCGGTCGCGCGTTGATCATCGTGATCCTCGCGACCATCGGCCTGTACTTTCCGGCGTGGTTGATGGACAAGGCGGCCGGAGAAAAGACGGGATGACGCAGCGTGGGTAAGTTCATCCTGTACGGACTGCTGGTCGTCGGCGCCACGTCGATGGCGAACTGGTCGTCGCTCGGCAAGAGCACCGGCGCGGGCTACGGCGGCTCGGGTACGCGCACGGGCGGTTGGGTGGGCGGGTCGGGCGGTGGCTGGAGTTCGTCCGGCAGCGGACACAAGTAGCGATGGCCGCGCACGCCGCCAGCGGTACGCACTGGCTCATCGACTGTCACGGGGTGGCGGGTCGTCTGCTTTCCGACGCGGCGCGGCTCGAGGCGATGCTGTGCGACGCCGCGGCCGCTGCGGGCGCGCACCGGCTGTTCCAGCACTTCCATCGCTTCGGTCATGCGCCGGATGCCGGTGTCACCGGCGTCGTGCTGCTGGCCGAGTCGCACATCACGATCCACACCTGGCCCGACCAGGGTTTCGCGGCGATCGACCTCTTCCTCTGCGGCGATACGCGGCCGGCGCTCGCGTTGAAGCGGATCGAGGAAGAGCTCGCGCCCGAACGGATCGTGACGGTCCGGCAGGCCCGTGGTGACGCGACCCGTCGCCGACCCGTCAACGTCCCCTGAAGACCGCGGGTCGCTTCTCGCGAAACGCGGTCACGCCTTCGCGGAAGTCCGACCCTCTGCCCGCTTCCGCCTGTTTCGCGCGTTCGGCGGCGAGCTGATCGGCCAGCGTGTTGGTCTCCGCGAGATCGAACAGCTTGCGGGTCGCCACGATCGCGCGGGTCGGCGCCGCGGCGAGTCGCGTCGCATACGCGTCGATGGTGGCGGCGAAGTCGGCGTCGTCGACGCATTGCCAGACGAGTCCCCAGTCGGCCGCCGTCGTCGCGTCGATCTTCTCGCCCAGCATCGCGAGGCCGAGCGCCCGGGCGCGGCCGATCCGCTGCGGGAGGAAGAATGTCGCGCCGGCGTCGGGCACGAGACCGATGCGTGCGAACGCGAGGATGAAGCTGGCCGAGCGCGTCGCGATCGTGAGGTCGCCTGCGAGCGCGAGGCTCGCGCCGGCCCCGGCTGCGATGCCGTTGACCGCGCACAGCACCGGGATCGGCAGGTCGCGCAGCCTGAGGATGAACGGGTTGTAGTCGCGTTCGAGCACGGTCCCGAGGTCGGCATCGCCGAGCGTGGCCGGATCGATCGATGCGAGGTCGGCACCGGCGCAGAAGCCTCGACCGTTGCCGCTGAGCACGAGGACGCGCACGTGGCCACGGGCGGCAGCGACCTCGACCCGATCGATCGCGTCGCGCATCTCGCGGAACATCGTGTCCGAGAAGGCGTTGAGCTTGTCGGGACGATTCAACGTCAGCCGCGCGATGCCGTCGGCTTCGCGGTAGACGATGGCGGCGTAGGTGGCGGCGCTGTCGCGGATGTACTCGGCGTCGTTCATGGTCGCTCGCTGTGATGTCGGGGAACGTGGATGCCGAAGTGTCGCTTCAGCAATCGCGCGGCTTCGGCTCATCGCCGATCGGCGTGACCGCACGCGTGCCATCGGGACCATCACGAACCATTCGTTGCCCGAGAGCGTCAGTCGGCCGTTCGGCACGGCGACGGAGCATAGCCGCTTCTGCGCGAAGGGCGACGCGGGCGAGGTCCGATGGAAGTGGCGCATGCGCGCGAAATGGTCCATCGGCGGCGCACGGTCCACCAAGCGATAGGTCTCCTCCGACACGCCTCGCGGAATCTTTCGTGGCGCGTGACATCGACGACGATCGGCACGCGCCAGGCGACGCTTCGCCCGCGCGCTCACTTCGGCGTCGCACCCCTTTGCACGGCTGCGTCCCGCATCGCATCGAGTTTCGGCAGCGCATCGCGGCACGCGGACGAGACGTCGGGCTTGTGCGAATCGAGGCAGGCGAGCTTCTTCCCACGACCCGGTTCGGTGTCGGCGCACAGCCGCTGGGCATCGGCCTTGCAGCTCTCCATCAGCGCCATGACCTGCGCGCGTCGATCATCGGCGGGCGCCGGATCGGCAGCGAACGAGGTCGCCCCGGGGACGACGGCGAGTGCAAGCAGGGCAGCCTGAATGAAAGGGTGACGGTTCATCGATGACTCCGGGGTCGCGAGGGAAAGTCACGATAGCGCAGCAGAACCCGCCGGGCGGCGTCGGCATCGTTGCGACAAGTAACGGAGTCGACGGCTCGGATCGTCGATCGGCACACAAAAACAGCGACTCGACGGGGACTGGTGCGACCGACAGGAATCGAACCTGTATCCCGAGCTTCGGAGGCTCGTATCCTATCCGTTGGACGACGGTCGCGATGCGCCGCTGCGGCTTCGCGACGATGGCGAAGCGGCGATCGGGATGCACCACCGGTTGATAGTGGTGTGGATCGCAGCGGCGAGGCGCGAGGATATCGCCTTTGCTGCGGACCGTCCATGCGCCGTCCGATCGGTTGCCCGGAACGGGCCGTCGGGGCGCGTCGCGCGGACCGCCTCGCGCGCGGGAAGAACCGGGTCCTTCACGTATAATTCCGCTGTTTCGCGAGCCGCGTCACGCGCGGATCGCCATCCGGAACAAACCCCCAGCCCGCACCACAGCCCCTCGTGCTTCCCCGGCGTCGCCGTGGCCGCACGAGTCGCCAGGAAACAGAATGAGCGACCAGCACCCACAATCCCTGATCAAGACGCCGAAGCAACTGGTCGTCACGATCATCGCCGCCTTCATCGTGCCGATCGCGATCATCGTGCTGCTGGTGAGCTACGTGACGTCGGGGCGGAAGACCGGCGCGGGCAGCGAAGGCACGTCGGCACAGGCGACGGTGGAGCGGATCGCGCCGGTCGCCCATCTCGAACTCGTCGATGCGACCGCACCGCGCGAATTCAAGGCGGGCAAGGACGTGTTCGCGGCCGTCTGCACGACCTGCCATGGCGCGGGCATCGCCGGCTCGCCCAAGTTCGGTGACGCCGCCGCGTGGGCGCCCCGCATCGCGCAGGGCGCACCGACGTTGTACGAGCATGCGATCAAGGGATACCAGGGCAAGGCCGGCGTGATGCCGGCCAAGGGCGGCAATACCGACCTCGACGACTTCGAAGTCGAGCGCGCCGTGGTCTACATGGCCAATGCGGGCGGCGCGAAGTTCGCGGAGCCTGCCATGCCCGAGAAGGCAGCGGCGGCCGCTCCCACCGCACCCACGGTCGCGCAGGCCGACCCGAGCGTCGTCGCCGCCATCGCGGCGATCAACGCCGGCACGGCGGGTGGCGCGACGACCGTGGTGGCGTCGGCCGCGCCGGCCGCAGGCGGCGCCGACAACGCCGCAGGCAAGAAGCTCTACGAATCGGTCTGCACCGCGTGCCACGGCGCCGGCATCGCCGGTGCGCCGAAGTTCGGCGACAAGACCGCGTGGGCGCCGCGCCTCGCCGAGGGCCTCGACACGCTCTATCAGCATGCGATCAACGGCTACCAGGGGAAGAACGGCGTGATGCCGGCGAAGGGCGGGTCGGGTGCGCCCGACGACGACGTCAAGGCAGCGGTGCGCTACCTCACGGACGCGTCGAAGTAGGCGGCGCGAGCTTCATGCGCACAGGGCGACTTCGGTCGCCCTTCCTTTT
>CAXTPX010000267.1:0-5137 GCA_964246005.1 uncultured Burkholderiaceae bacterium
GCGAACGCCTCGTTGATTTCCATCAGGTCGAGCTGATCCGGCGTCCATCCGGCCTTCTGTAGCGCGCGCTTCGACGCGCCGACCGGGCCCATGCCCATGATCCGCGGCTCGAGGCCGGTGGTCGCGAACGACGTGATCTTCGCGAGCGGCGTAAGGCCGAGTTCCTTTGCCTTCGCAGCCGACATCACGACCACCGCGGCGGCGCCGTCGTTGAGCCCCGACGCATTGGCCGCGGTCACGGTGCCTTCCTTCGAGAACGCCGGCCTGAGGCCGCTCAACGCTTCGACCTTGACGCCGTGACGCACGAACTCGTCGTTGTCGAACGCGATCGGGTCGCCCTTCTTCTGCGCGATCGCATACGGCAGGATCTCGTCCTTGAAGCGCCCGGCCTTCTGCGCGGCCTCGGCCTTGTTCTGCGACGCCACCGCAAACTCGTCCTGCATCTCGCGCGAGATCGAGTACTCCTTCGCCACGTTCTCGGCGGTGGTGCCCATGTGGTACTGGTTGTAGACGTCCCACAGGCCGTCGACGATCATGCTGTCGACCATCTTCGCGTCGCCCATGCGGAAGCCGTCGCGCGAACCCTGCAGCACGTGCGGCGAGGCCGACATGTTCTCCTGGCCGCCGGCCACCACGATCTCGGAGTCGCCATGCGCGATGGCCTGCGCAGCGAGCATCACGGCCTTCAGCCCCGAGCCGCAGACGACGTTGATCGTCATCGCCGGCACAGCGACCGGAATGCCCGACTTGATCAGCGCCTGACGCGCGGGGTTCTGACCGGCCGCCGCGGTCAACACCTGTCCCATGATCACTTCGGAGACCTGATCGGGCGCGATGCCGGCGCGCGCCAGCACGCCCTTGATGACGTGGGCGCCGGGCTCCGGCGCCGGGATCTTGCCGAGCGTGCCGCCGAACTTGCCGACCGCGGTACGTCCCGCGGCGACGATGACGATGTCGTCCATCTGTTTTTCCTTTCTTGTGAAGACTCTTTACAACCGACCGTCGAAGACGATCAGGTCGCACGCACCGCGACATAGCGACCGGGCGCCGGCTCGATCGGCTGGTAGCGGGCGTTGCCGTACGTCGCCTTCGCCTTGATCTTCCTGCCGGCATGCGACGCGAGCCAGCCGTGCCACTCGGTCCACCAGCTTCCAGGCACTTCAGTCGCCGCGGCGAGCCAGGCATCCGGGTCCTCGGGAAACTCGCCGCGCGGCGGCTGGAACGTCCAGTGGCTGCGCTTCTTCTTCGCCGGCGGATTGACGACGCCGGCGATATGTCCCGACGCGCCGAGGACGAAGCGCTTCGGTCCGGTCAGCAGGCGCGTGCTCGCGTACGCCGCGGGCCACGGGACGATGTGATCGTCGCGCGAGCCGTAGATGAACACCGGCGACTCGATCTTCCCGAGATCGATCGGCACACCGCTGACCTCGGTCGCGCCCGGCACCATGAGCTTGTTCTCGAGGTAGGTATTGCGCAGGTACCACGCGAAGAACGGACCCGGCAGGTTGGTGCTGTCGGCATTCCAGTACAAGAGGTCGAACGCCGGCGGCGGCTCGCCCTTCAGGTAGTTGCTGACCACGTAGTTCCACACGAGGTCGTTCGGACGCAGGAACGAGAACGACGTCGCGAGATCGCGTGCCGGCATCAGGCCGACCGCACCCCCGTCCATCCCACCGAGCTGCGACTCGCGCTTCTTCACCGACGCTTCGTCGATGAAGACGTCGAGGATGCCGGTATCCGAGAAGTCGAGCAGCGTCGTCAGCAGCGTCAGCGATGCCGCTGGTTGCGCGTCGGTACCGCCGTTCTTCTTGCCCTCGCGAGCGGCAAGCAGGGCGAGCGCCGTCGTCAGCATGGTGCCCCCGACGCAGAACCCGAGCATGTCGATCGTCTTCTGCTTCGAGATGTCGCGCACGACGTCGATCGCGCCGATGATGCCGTCCTCGATGTAGTCGTCCCAGGTCAGCGCGGCCTGCTCGGCCATCGGATTGCGCCACGAGATCAGGAACACCGTGTGCCCTTCCGACACGGCGTTGCGGACCAACGAGTTCTCGGGCTGCAGGTCGAGGATGTAGAACTTGTTGATGCACGGCGGCACGATCAGGAGCGGCTTTTCGAAAACCGTCGGGGTCAGCGGCTCGTACTGGATCAGCTGGATGATCTCGTTCTCGAAGACCACCTGCCCGGGACTCGTCGCGACATTGCGTCCGATCTCGAATGCGGACTCGTCGGTCATCGAGATGCGACCCTTCAGCGCGTCGGCGACGAACATCGACATGCCGGAGCGCAGGCTCTCGCCCTTCGTGTCGATCAGCTTCTTCAACGCATCGGGATTGAGCGCGAGGTAGTTCGACGGCGCCATCGCATCGACCCATTGCTGGACCGCGAAGCGGATCCTGGCGCGCGTCTTCGCGTCGCCGTCGACCGCGTCCGCCATGCCGTAGATGAAGCGCGCGTTGAGCAGGTACAAGTCCGCGAAGAACGCGTGCGGCCCGGTCCACGATTCGGTTCCGAAGCGCTTGTCCGCTCGCTTCGGCTGGCGGCCCTGCAACCAGTCGGACCACAGCGTCGCGAGGTCGCGGCCGTATTCGTTCTGCAGCTCGACCATTCGCGCCGGGTCGAGCTTGAACGGGGCGGCGCCAGGGTCACTCGATGCGCCGAGGGCCGGCATGCTGCCGGTCAGCGTCTTCAGCCACTGCGCGGGGTCGGGGAGCCCCAGGCCCTGCATCCCCGCACCCGGCGCCATGCCGGGCCATGCGAACGGCAAGGCTTCCATCCTGTCTCCTCGTTTTTTTGTCGACCGCGGCGCGTACAGTCGCGACTGATTCTGCCCGGCCGCAATGCGCAGTGTCAAACCCGCGCTTACCCACCTTCACGCCAACCTGTTCGATGTACATCGTCGCCATCGCATGGATGTTCGTCGTGGTCTGCATGGCAGCCGTCGAGGCGACGACGACGTCGGTGCCCGGTGCCATCGTGACGCTGTTCGGCTACGGCGTGCTGCCGCTCGGTCTCGTGCTGTGGCTGCTCGGCACGCCGCAGCGGCGTCGCGATCGGGCGGGCCGGCCGCCGCCGCGAGCGGGTGCGAGCTTCACGCCGAAGAGTCGCGACGAGCGCGATCAGTGATCGGCATCCGGAGGCGCGATCCAGATCGACGCGGCCATGCGGCCGGTCACGCCGTCGCGACGATAGGAATAGAAGCGTCGGGCGTCGCTCATCGTGCACAGGTCGCTCGCGTGCACGTCGTCGACACCACAGGCCGACAATCGCGAGCGGGCCAACGCAGGCAGGTCGGCGAGCCACTTGCCGGTCGTGTGCGGTTTGAACGCCGCGAGCACCGCCTCGGCTCGCGAACCGGCGCCGGCGACGAACGCGTCGCGTACATCCGCGCCGACCTCGAAGCACGTCGGTCCGATCGCCGGGCCGAGCCAGGCGACCGTGTCGTCGGCGTCGAGCCGGCTCGCCTTCAGCGTCGCCTCGACGATGCCACCGGCCAGGCCACGCCAGCCCGCATGCGCGGCTGCCACGCAGGTGCCGGCGCGATTCGCGAAGAGGATCGGCATGCAATCGGCGACGAGCACCGCACAGACCCGCCCCGGTGCCGTCGTGAACGAAGCGTCGGCCTGCAGTGGCTCGTCATGCGCAGCGTCGGCGTCCACCACGCGAACGCCGTGGACCTGCTGCAACCAGACCGGTGGCGAGGGCAGGTGGCGTTCGAGCAGGCGACGGTTGGCGCCCACCGCTTCGAGGTCGTCGCCGGACCCGGGTCCGAGGTTCATGCCGCCGCCCGCTGCGGCACCCCACGAGCCTTCGCTGACGCCGCCCTCCCGTGTCGTCATCAACGCGCGCACGTTCGGTGGCGCAGTCCACGACGGAACGATCCAGTCAGCCATCGCCATCGTCGACCAGCGCGGGCGTCAGCAAGCGGTCGAGGTCGAAGCCGAGCGTCGCCGCGAGATCCGCGAAGTCGGGCGGTGGCGAGGCAGTCCATGCCATCGCCAGACCGCTTCGCGGATGCATGAGCCGCAGATGCCATGCATGCAGCGCCTGTCGCGCGAACGGCACCGGTCCGCGTCGACCGCCGTAGGTCGCGTCGCCGAGCAGAGGATGGCCGAGCGCCTGGAGATGCACGCGGATCTGATGCGTGCGCCCGGTCTCGAGTCGGCAGACCAGCAGCGATGTGCCCTCGCCGCTCGCCCCCGTCGACGCGAGCGTCTCGAAGCGCGTCGCCGCGGGCTTCGCGCCCGAGCGGTCCTCCGTACCGGGTCGCGGCGCGAACGCGGTCATCCGGGTGCGTTCGCGCGGGTCGCGGCCGATCGGCCATGCGATGCGGCCGCTCTTCGGCGTCGTGCCGTGCGCGATCGCCAGATAGGTTCGGCCCACGGTCCGTGCCTGCAACTGCCGCACCAGATCGGTCTGCGCGACGACGGAACGCGCGACGACCATCAGCCCGCTCGTGTCCTTGTCGAGCCGATGGACGATGCCCGCGCGTGGCACCGACGCGAGCGATGGATCGTGGTGCAGCAGGCCGTTCAGGACGGTGCCGGTCCAGTTGCCGGCAGCCGGATGGACCACGAGGCCCGCCCGCTTGTCCAACACGATCAGCGAGTCGTCTTCGTGGACGATGTCGAGCGGCACGGGCTCCGGCGTGAACGCGTTCTCGTCGTCGCTCGACTGCGGCGTGACCTCGACCTCGTCGTCCTTCCACACCGGATCGCGGACACCCGCCACGCGTCCACCGATCCGCACGTGGCCGTCGCCGATCCAGCGCTGGATGCGACCGCGCGAATACGACGACAGGCGCGTCGCGAGCCACTTGTCGAGCCGGTCGCCGGCGGCCTCGTCGCCGGCCGTCAGCAACACGCGTCCCGATCCATCCGCAGCCCGCGCGCCCGGCGCTTCCGACGACGTCTCCACGGCTTCGTCGTCGGCGTCGTCAGCGAGCCATCGGCTATACTCCGGCGCTTCCATCGAGGCGGGTTAGTGTCATGAAAGACAACGAATTGTTGGTTGATCCAGGCACCGGCCGGACGGGTCATCGCGGGCGACTCGTCGCGCTGCTGATCGCGGCTTCGCTGCTCGGCGGCTGCGGCCTTTTCTCGAAGGACTCGAGCGACAAGACCGCGAACTGGAGTGCCCA
>CAXTPX010000268.1:0-5119 GCA_964246005.1 uncultured Burkholderiaceae bacterium
GATCGAGGAAGCGGGCGAAGCGCGCGACCGGCTCGCGTTCGGTCACGAGCGAATTCTCGATGCGGTCGGGGTCCGCGTAGCCGAGGCTCATCCCGCACACGAACGTCTCGCTCGCGGGCATCCCGATGTGCTCGCCGATGATGCGATGGAAGCGGTTGAAGGCGGCCTGCGGGCACGTGTCGAGCCCGCGCCCGCGCGCGGCCACCATCACCGCTTCGAGGAACATCCCGTAGTCGAGCCACGACCCGAGCTGCAGCACGCGGTCGATCGTGAACATGAGACCCACCGGCGCATCGAAGAACGCGTAGTTGCGGCCGTGCTGAGCATGCATGCCCGCCTTGTCTTCCTTGCCGAGCCCGAGGAGGCCATACAGGTCCCAGCCGACCTTGCGGCGCCGTTCGATGTACGGCGACTCCCACTTCGTCGGGTAGTACGGATACTCCTCGACGTGCAGCGTCTGCGAGTCGGGATGGTCGTGCGCGGCGAGGATGGCGTCGGACAGGCGGGCGAGGGGCTCGCCGGTCAGCACGGTCACCTTCCACGGCTGGATGTTGGTGCCCGACGGCGCGCGCGACGCGACCGACAGGATCGCCTCGATGTCCTCGCGCGCCACCGGCGTCGGCAGGAACGCGCGGATCGAACGGCGCGACGTGATCGCCTCGTCGACGACGGCGGGGTCGTAAGGATCGGTCGGGGCCGTCTCGAACGAATCGGGAATCGCGGAACTCATGCGTGGATGCAGCCTCGTGGAGGGAAACGTGCGTGATGCTAGCCGACGATCACCTGCGCCGCATCACGACGAGCGCGACGCCGGCGACCGCGCACGCCATCCCGAGCATCGCGCGATGGCTGAAGCGCTCGCCGAAGGCTGCCCAGGCCATCGCCGCGGTGACCGGCGGCACGAGGTAGAAGAGACTCGTCACGCGCGTCGCCTCGCCGCGGCGGATCAGCGGAAACAGCAGCGCCATCCCGCCGATCGACAGAACGAAGACGGACCAGCCGAGCGCGCCGATGAACTGCGGCGTGAAGCGGACGTTCCACGACTCGAACAGCAACGCGAGCGGCACGGTCAACAGCAGCGACGCGCTGAACTGGATCAGCGTCCCGGCGCGCAGGTCGAAGCTCGGGCAACGGCGTTTCTGGTACAGCGTGCCGATCGTGATCGACAGCAGCGCGGTCACGGCGAGGACGATGCTCGACACCGGCATCGCGACGAGCGTGATCTTGTCGATCACGACCAGCAGCACGCCGAGGAATCCGAGTGCGAAGCCCCACCACTGTCGGGCGGTGACGCGCTCGCCGATGGCGGGGGCGATGAACGCCGTCAACACCGGTTGCAGTCCGACGATCAACGCCGCGAGGCCTGCCGGCATGCCCTCGGAGATCGCAACCCACACGCCGCCGAGGTAACCGGCCTGCAACAGCACGCCGGCGAACGCGATGTGCTTGACCGCGCCGCGCGGCGGCCACGGCACCTTGATGAACGGGACCGCGAGCAGCAGCACGAGGACCACGCCGACGAAACGCAGGTTCAGGAACCACAGCGGCGACGAGTACGGCAGTCCGAACTTCGCGACGATGAAGCCGGTGCTCCAGATCAGGACGAAGACCGCCGGCATGACGCGTATCCAGGCGCTGTCGCCGCGCATCGGCACGGCAGCGAGGTCGTCGCTGGCGGCGCTCATCGCGGGTCTTCCACGGTAACGGCGAACGCGGTGTCCGCGTGGGCCTCGCGATCAAGGGCGCGAACGTATTCGTTCGCGATCGCCACCGTCTGCGCATGGATCGCGCACGTTTCCTCGATGACCTTCCCGTAGCCACCGGCCATCGCGACGGCGACCGGCAGGCCCAGCGACGATGCCATCGCGAAGACGCGACGGTCGCGGGCCGCGAGCCCCTCGACCGTCAGGGCGAGACGTCCGAGCCGGTCACCCTCGTACGGATCGGCGCCGGCGAGGTAGAACACGAAGTCGGGGTCGAAGCGGTCGAGCATCGTCGCGAGCGCGACGTCGAGCGCGGCGAGATACCCGGCGTCCGCGCAACCGTCGGCCAGCCCGACATCGAGGTCGCTCGCTTCCTTTCGGAACGGAAAGTTCTTCTCGCCGTGAAGCGACAGCGTGAAGACATCGTCGTCGTCCTTCAGAATCGACGCGGTGCCGTTGCCCTGATGAACGTCGAGGTCCACCACGACCATCCGCAGCGGTGGGAGACCCCGGAGTCTCCGCTCGTTCCGCAACCAGCGCGCCGTGACGGCGACGTCGTTGAAGACGCAGAAGCCGCTGCCCCGGTCGGCATACGCGTGGTGGGTGCCGCCCGCGAGGTTGATCGCGACGCCGTCGGTGATGGCGGCCAGCGCCGCGCCCTGCGTCGCCCCGACCGAACGGCGCGACCGCTCCACCATCTCGACCGACCAAGGGAAGCCGATCTCGCGCTGCTCGCGTGCCGTGAGCGCCCCGCCGAACACCGCGTCGAGGTAAGCGCCGTCGTGCGCGAGGGCGAGCACCTCGCGGGATGCGGGCTGCGGGGTCACCAGCTCGAGATCCGGGACGCGCGCAACTGCGAGCTCGCGCGTCAGACGGTACTTCCGCATCGGGAAGCGATGCCCTTCGGGGAGTGGAAGGACGTATCGATCGCTGTAGAAGGCCTTCATCGGATGGACGCCGCGCCGCTGCCACGACAGCAGGCGAACTGCCATGCCGGGACGCCGTCGAAGAAAATTCTTGACAATGGTGCGACCGACCCTAGAATGGGCATGTTGCGACGCAACAAAACGCTCGTTTGTCGAGTCGATTGCGATGCTGGTTGAGTGGCTCGGTAGAAATCAACGACGCGCTCCATCACGTCGGTCGCAGCACTGCTGCTCGCAGATGTTCCCAGACCAGACCATATCGGAGATGTCATGACCACACCCGTCAACCCCCTGAATTCCATCAGCCCCGAGCAATTCACGGCTGCCTATCAGTCCAACCTCGAGACCCTCTTCGCATTGTCGCAAACCGCTTTCAGCGGCGTCGAGAAAGTCGTCGCCCTCAACTTGAACGTCGCGAAGGCGAACCTCCAGGAAAGCGCCGACAAGGCCCGCGCGATGATGACCGTCAAGGACCCGCAGGAATTGCTGGCATGGAACGCACAGCAATTGCAACCGGCCGCCGAGAAGGCCGTCGCCTACTCGCGCCTGATGTACGACATCGCGACGTCGACGCAAGCCGAATTCACGAAGGTCGCGGAATCGCAGCTCGCCGACACGAACGCCAAGTTCGTCGCGATGATCGACTCGGCCGCGAAGACCGCGCCTGCCGGCTCCGAGACGGCCGTGGCGATGATGAAGTCCGCCGTGGCAGCCGCCAATTCGGCGTACGACACGCTGTCGAAGGCGACGAAGCAGGCCGTCGAGATGACCGAAGCCAACGTGACGGCAGCCACCAACGCGGCGGTCAAGACGACGGCGCGCGCCAAGAAGTAGTTCCTGGCCACGACCCGACACACCGCGCACGGTTCTTGCATAGGTTGTCCGAGAGTCGGGTCCCCAGCATTCGGGAGACCGTCGGCGCGGTGCCGCGAGGCGCCCCTTATTCGAAACGTCGCTGCCCATCGGAGCGTCGTTCGTCCGTTGTCTCCTCGGCATCGCTCGCTTCCTACGGAACGGCATGCCTTCCAGCCCGGGCCGGCAACGGTCCGGGCTTTTTTTATCCGGCCGACCCCGTCCGAAACAGCGCGTAGCCACGCGAGCGCAGGACGCAGGCGGGGCAGGCGCCGCAGCCGAAGCCCCAGGCGTGCCGCGTGACATGGTCGCCCAGGTAGCAGGTGTGCGTCTCGGCGACGATCAGATCGACCAGCGGGGCGCCGCCGAGCGATTCCGCCAGGCGCCAGGTGTCGGCCTTGTCGAGCCACATCAACGGCGTTTCGAGTGCGAAGCGCCGGTCCATGCCCAGATTGAGTGCCAGTTGCATTGCCTTGACGGTGTCGTCGCGGCAGTCCGGGTAGCCGGAAAAGTCGGTCTCGCACATCCCGCCGACCAATTGCGTCAACTTGCGACGCGATGCGACCGCGCCGGCCAGGACCAGGAACAGCAGGTTGCGTCCCGGGACGAACGTGGTCGGCAACCCCTGCGCATCGAGCTCGATGGCCACGTCGCTGGTGAGCGCCGTCTCGCCGACGCGAGCGATCACCGACGCGTCGAGCAGATGGTCCTCGCCGAGGCGCTCGTCCCACGTCGACGACAGACGCCGGATCGCGTCGCGGATCGGCGCGCGACATTCGAGTTCCACCGCGTGGCGCTGTCCGTAATCGAAGCCGATCGTCTCGACGCGGCGGTAGCGCTCGAGCGCCCACGCGAGACAGGTCGTCGAATCCTGCCCGCCCGAGAACAGGACGAGCGCGTGTCGGTCTTCGACCGCGGCTGTCGTCACGGCACCCGGGTAAAGCGCGCATCCAGGCGCGCCAGCCCGGCTTCGAGCGCGTCGAAGGCCGCGTCGATCTGCGCCGCGGGTCCCTTCACGCCGAGTTCGATGTGCCGCTCGGCGCGGGCCGCGACGTGCGGATCGGCGCTGGCGGCAGCCGACGGATCGCCGACCGACGGGAGACTGAAGACGCGCACGTCGGCGAATTCCCGCTCGATCGCTTCCATCAGCGGCGTCACGCGCGACTCGGGCATCTCGTAGACCAGCACCGAGCGCTCCGCCCGCGGCGCGCGATGGAAGAGGTCGGCGTAGCGCGTCTCGAGCACCCACTCGAGCATCGGCCACGCCATCACCGGAAAGCCCGGCACGAAGTAGTGCTCGTCGAGAAAGAAGCCGGGGATCTGGTTGTACGGGTTCGGGATGATTGACGCGCCTTCCGGAAACTCGCCCATCCGCAGGCGTTGTCGATGCTCCGGGGAATCCAATGGCAACGGGTTGTCCGACTCCGCGTTCATCTTCTCGATGCGCAGCATGATCAACCGCTCCGCCTCGGGATGCGGCATCACGGGAACACCGCGCGCCTGCGCTGCGGCCTGGCGCGTCTGGTCGTCCGGCGTGGCGCCGATGCCGCCGGTGACGAAGACGATGTCGCTGCTTGCGAACGTCCGCTCGAGCACTGCCGCGATCGCCGCCCGGTCGTCACCGACGTATTGCGCCGA
>CAXTPX010000269.1:0-5097 GCA_964246005.1 uncultured Burkholderiaceae bacterium
TGCCACGCTCCTGCACGACCTGCGCCTCAGTGCCGCGCGCCACCAGTCGCGCATCCACGCGACACGCGAACGGCTCGAAGCGATCGACGTGGAGCTCGACCAGCTTCTGCGCGA
The DNA here is from genome assembly GCA_964246005.1 of uncultured Burkholderiaceae bacterium. Taxonomy (GTDB): domain Bacteria; phylum Pseudomonadota; class Gammaproteobacteria; order Burkholderiales; family Burkholderiaceae_D; genus CAHJXF01. The sequence continues at coordinate 115 of CAXTPX010000269.1, forward strand.
AGCGGACATCAACGCGGCGCGCGAAGCGATCGCCCAGAAGAACGTCGAACGTTTCGAGGCGCTGGCGCGGACCGGCTTCGTCGCGCCCGTCCAGGCACAGGCGCGCGTCGACGAGGCGCTCGTGCTGCGTGCCCAGCGCGAAAACTACAAGCGCGTCCGCGCGAACCTGACCCGCGAGCGGATCGGGCTCGCGACGCAGATCGAGGACAGCCGTCTGCAGGCGGACAGCGAAGGCCTCGACATCACGCGCAGCCTCGCGGCGATCGACCAGGACCGCAGCGAGAACGACGCGCGTCGCGACACGGTCGTCGCGGCGCCGTATGCGGCGACCGTGACCGGCATCGCCGCGCACCGGGGCCAGGTGATCGGGGCGGGTGGGCTGCTCGCGACGCTGATCCCCGAGGACGCGCGCCTCGAAGCCCGGCTCTACGCGTCGACCCGACAGGTCGGCTTCGTCGAGCAGGGACAGCGCGTGCGCCTGCGCTACGCGGCCTACCCGTACCAGAAGTTCGGAATGGGCGAAGGCGTCGTCGCTGCGATCGAGAAGAGCCCGTACGCGCCGCAGGAACTGCCGAGCCAGGTGATCGCCACGCTCGGGCCCGGGGCGTTGCAAGGCGGCGAGCCCGTCTATCGCATCGTCGTCGCGCTCGACGCGCAGACGATCGACACGTACGGGCAGCGCCAGTCGTTGCGCCCGGGCATGGTCTTCGAGGCCGACGTCCTTCAGGACCGACGCCGGTTGTACGAATGGCTGCTCGAGCCGCTCTACGGACTCGCGGGGCGGTAAGGGGCAATTCGACGCCGCAGGGAAGCATCCCCGACGTGATCCGCCATCCGGGCTATTCGAATGGCGATTGTCGACGAAGCGACTCGCGCCCACTCTGAAGGAACGGCGCGGCAATCGCGACGCGCCGCCTCTCGTGTCCCCGTCAATCGTCTTGTCAACTTGTGAGGAATGCCATGAAGAAGCTCGAAGCCAACGAAGTCGTCGCCGTGAGCGGTGGCGTGGTCGGCGTCGTCGTCGACCCGGCGCTGATGCCCACCTGTCCGGTGGCGACGCCACTGTCGACGCTGTAAGCCAACTGCCCGCCCACCCATCGACCCATCAGGAGTTACGCATGCACCTTCTTCACGAATCCGAGGTTGCCGCAGTCAGCGGCGGCGGCACGACCGAACTCGATCCGGACTCATCGTCCCGCCCTGGCCATCCGGTGCCGATCTGGCACCCCGTCTTCGTCACGGATCCCTGAATCGACTTCAATTCGTTCTGCCGTCGCCGAGTCATCTTCCGGGAGTCACGCACATGGACCGATATCAAGTAGCACTGATTAATTCGCCCGGCGATCAGGTTCCGTTTGTCGTGGCTTTCCGCACCACCGGCAGGATCTCGCTGCCCGACGCGGTCAAGGTCCATGCGGATGCAATGACCCGGCGCGGAATCGTTCTCGTGGCCGGCACCGATCATGGAGTTGCGAGCACATTGCCGCGACCTTCGCCGACCAGGGCATCGCGGTCGTGGGCAACGCCTCGTACGACTGAGGCCACCGAGGCGCCTGAAGCGGCTGCGTGATCGTCGCGCGGTGCAGGCGCCGATTCGACGTGGAACGAGCGACCGTGAGCCGAATCAACCGAATGCATCTGCAGTCCGAGGCGGCCGAGTGCGGGCTCGCGTGCCTCGCGACGATCGCCGGTCACCACGGATTGCATGTCGACCTGCGCGACCTGCGTCGGCGCTTCTCGGTGTCGTTGAAGGGCGCGACGCTCGCCCATCTCATGCGTCATGCGACGCAGCTCAAGCTCGCGACGCGCGCACTGCGCTGCGAGCCGCAGGAGCTGTCGCAACTTCAGTTGCCGTGTGTCCTTCACTGGAATCTCAACCACTTCGTCGTGCTCGAGCAAGTCGATCGTCGTTCGATCTCGATCGTCGATCCCGCTGCAGGCCGTCGGCAGATCGAGATAGGCGACGTCGGCCAACGCTTCACGGGCATCGCACTGGAACTCGTTCCGACCAGCGACTTCGTCGCCGCGGACAACCGACGCCGGCTTCGGCTGCGCGATCTCGCGGGTCGGGTCGTCGGGCTGCGGCGCGGCATCGTCAACATCCTGGCCCTCGCCGCTGCGTTGGAGGCCATCGCGCTGGTCAACCCGGTCGTCACGCAATTCATCGTCGACGGTGCGCTCGTGACGGGCGATCGCGACCTCCTCGTCCTCGCGGTCACGGGCGGCTTCACGCTGCTGGCGATCGACTTCGCGTTGCGGATGGCACGTGGCTGGATCGGTTTGCGGATCAATCAGCAACTCGCGTTGCAGTGGTCGGCCAACCTCTTCACCCATCTGTTGCGGCTGCCGATGCCGTTCTTCGAGAAGCGTCATCTGGGCGACATCACGTCCCGCTTCGGCTCGCTGACGACGATCCGCGGCACGCTGACCAACGGTGCCATCAGCGCGGCGATCGATGGCGTGATGGCATCGGCGACACTCGCGTTGATGGTGGTCTACAGCGCGCGCCTCGCCGTCGTCGCGCTCGTCGCGATGCTGTCGTATGGCGTCATCCGCGCTGTCGCGTACCGACCGTTTCGTGCTGCCTCCGAAGAGCGCATCGTCCTCGCCGCCCGCGAAAACAGTTTCTTCCTCGAGACGATCCGCGCCGCGTTGCCGCTGAAGCTCTACGGGCGCATCGCCGAGCGCATCGGGCGTTGGCAGAACCTGATGATCGACCTGCAGAACCGTGACGTCGCCACCCAACGCATGAGCCTGTGGTTCACGTCGGCCAACACGTTCATCTCCGGCGGGGAAGCGCTGTCGCTGCTGTACCTCGGCGGCCTCGCGGTGCTCGATCGAACGATGTCGCTCGGGATGCTGCTCGCCTTCCTCGCCTACCGGACCCAATTCAGCGAGCGTTCGTCGAAGCTGATCGATCTCGTGGTCGAAGTGAAGATGCTCGGACTGCATGCCGAACGGCTGGCGGACATCGCCCTCGAGCCGCCCGAGGCCGACCTGCCGGTCGAGATCGATGCGACGCACGTCGTGCCGCGCCTCGAAGTCCGCAACGTCTCGTTCCGTTATGCCGACGGCGAAGCGTGGGTCCTGCGCGACTGCAGCTTCACGGTCGAGGCGGGCGAGTCGCTCGCGATCGTCGGTGCGTCGGGATGCGGCAAGAGCACGTTGCTGAAGCTGCTGCTCGGCCTGCACGCGCCGAGCGAAGGCGACATCCGCATCGGAGCGCCGGGCTCGGCTGTTCCGATCCAACAGCTCGGCGCGTCGGTCTACCGCTCGCTCGTCGGCACGGTCACGCAGGACGACGTGCTGTTGTCCGGTTCATTGGCCGACAACATCGCCTGCTTCGATCCGCAATGCGATCGCGAGGCGATCGAAGCAGCGGCGCGGCTCGCGGTGGTCCACGACGACATCGTCGCGATGCCGATGGGTTATCAGACGCTGGTCGGCGAGATGGGTTCGTCGCTGTCGGGTGGTCAGAAGCAGCGCGTCTTGCTCGCGCGCGCGTTGTACAAGCGTCCGAAGCTGCTGGCCCTCGACGAGGCCACGAGCCATCTCGACGTCGACAACGAGCGCAAGGTCACCGCCGCGATCCGGACGTTGGCGCTGACGCGCATCACGATCGCGCATCGCCCGGAGACGATCGCATCCGCCGAGCGGGTCGTCGTGCTGGATGGCGGACGGATCGTGCGCGACGTCAGGCTGGCGAGCGCTCAATCGATGGCCGTCGAGACGAAGACCGGCGACTGCAGTGCGGGTTGACGAGAGGCCCACGACACTGGGTTACCGCTTGCGCGGAAACGACGGTTCGAAGAGGGAGCCGATCCTCTTGAACCCGTCGTCCCCGCGAACGCCGCGACCCAAGTCCTCATTGTCGCTGCGCCACGGATTGGACCCCGTCCGCGTCGGGGCAACGTAAGAAGAGGAGCGCTCCCTCCCGGCAACGTCGTTCCGCGAAGCGCTCCCTCCCGGCAGCGTCGTTCCCGTAAAGCGCTCCCCCCAGGCACCGTCGTTCCCGCGAAGGCGGGAACCCAGCGGCGTGCTTTGCACATGGCTGCCTTCGGCCAGCGATGGCATCGAGGGTCGGCATGGACCCCAGCACCGCTGCCGAAGCAAACGCCCGCCCCTCAGCCCTCTTCGCGCGACTGCGGATCGCTCGTCACCACGGCGCCATGCGCGCCGCGGCGCGGCGCGATCGACGCTTCACCCGCGACCCGACCGCCACGCTTCAGATCCGCTTCCTCGGCCTCGCGCGCTTCGCGCGCCGCTCGTCGCTCGGCCCCACCCGCGAACCACGCGCGGGCGAGCTTCTCCCAGCGATCGAGATACGAGTAGATCACCGGCACGACGACCAGCGTCAGCAACGTCGACGTCAACACCCCGCCGATGATCGCCCGGCCCATCGGCGCCTGCTGCTCGCTGCCTTCGCCGAGCCCGATCGCGAGCGGCAGCATGCCGAACACCATCGCCGCCGTCGTCATCAGGATCGGGCGCAACCGGACCTGGCCGGCCTCGAGCAACGCGTCGGTCCGCGACAGGCCCTCGCGCTGGCGCTGGTTCGCGAAGTCGACCAGCAGGATGGCGTTCTTCGTCACGAGCCCCATCAGCATGATGAAGCCGATGATCGAGAACAGGTTCAGCGTGGTCCGCGTGAACAGCAGCGCGAGCAGCACGCCGATCAGCGAGAACGGCAGCGCGGTCATGATCGCGATCGGCTGTAGCAGGCTCGCGAACTGCGACGCGAGGATCAGGTAGATGAAGACGATCGCGAGCAGCAGCGCACCGCCGGCCGCAGCCGCGGACTCGTCCTGGTTCTGCTGCTGGCCCCCGACGTCGAAGCGGTACCCGGGGGGTAGCGACTCCTTCTTCGCATCGACGATTCGCTGGATGTCCTTGCCGACGTCGCCGGCCGGCCGGCCCTGGACGTTCGCGTAGACGGCCTGCCGTCGTTGCAGGTCCTGGCGCTTGATGACCTGCGGGCTTTCC
>CAXTPX010000270.1:0-5080 GCA_964246005.1 uncultured Burkholderiaceae bacterium
ACTTCCTCGATGCAACGCTGAAGCGCCGCTTCGAGCTCATGGTCCCAACGCGTTCTGGACAGTCGCTTGAAGGCGTTATGCCGCCAATCGGCACAAACCGGGCACAGGCAACTCAACTTGTCGTAACCCGTCCCCGAGTTGCGAAAATCGTCCGGGTCGGCGCTATGAGTCTGATGTCCACAGGCGCACGAGAACCAGTAGCGGGTGCGGGCTTGGTTGACGCGCGAAATGCGCAGCGTGCCTTGCCCGTCACAGGCGTCACAGCGGTCGGGTGCCGTCAGCGGCAGCAGCACGCGAAAAAGGCCGTGGCTTTGCTCGAGATAGCGCAGGCGGTCGAAGTCGAGACCTTCGACGGCTCGCACCGCGCGGGAATACCGCCAATAGACCACTGACATCAGCAACCGTCGGTTGGGTGCGGTCTTTATGAGGAACGCGGCATTGCGGATGTCGTGCTTCGCCAGGCACGTGTAGACCTTCGAAGCGTGGGTCTCGAGGTCGCGGTAGCCCGCGGTGTTATCGGCCACCAGTTGTGCGGCGTGCTGGGGGCCGCGTTCCACGGCGTATCCCGCCGCACGGCGGCCGCGCTGACTGCGCTGACTGGTTTTCTGTAGCTCCGCTTCGAGTGCAAATAGCACCGAGTGAGCGCCGCTCGGGCGGACGCGAAGGCGGCTGACGTAGCCCTCGCCGGCCAGGAGATGGGAATCGACCATGGCGTCGTTGCGCAGGTGGGAGCTCATGGGTTGCACCGATTGGAAGGTTGCAGGGCCTGCACGTCGCGCCCTTTCCGGGCTGCTGAGTTCAGAGTAGGCGATGATTTTCGTCTTCACCGTACGCTGTCGCACGCACTTGGCCGCAATCGAGCAATCGGGACGCCGACCTTTCGGTCATCCGACACGGCGCGCGGCATTACCCGTGTAAATCCTCCCCGCCGCCGTCGGCTCCCTGCGGTCGGCAAGTCGTGGGCCATCCGTGCGTGCTTTGAGTACCACCCGCTCAGGCCGCCAGTGGTCGAGCCGAACCCCGAGCTCGCCGCGCATGTCGGTGCGCCCAGCGATACAGCACCGGCAGCACGAGCAGGGTCAGGCACGTCGACGAGAGGATGCCGCCGATGACGACGGTCGCGAGCGGCCGCTGCACTTCGGCACCCGTTCCCGTCGCGAGCGCCATCGGAACGAACCCGAGCGACGCGACCAGCGCCGTCATCAGCACCGGTCGCAGCCGTGTCAGCGCGCCCTCGCGAATCGCGTCGTCGAGCCCGGTGCCTTCTTCGCGAAGACCGCGGATCGACGACAGCAGCACCAGCCCGTTCAGCACCGCGATGCCGGACAACGCGATGAAGCCGACGGCGGCCGAGATCGACAGCGGGATGCCGCGGGCCCACAGCGCCAGCACGCCGCCGGTCAGCGCGAACGGGATGCCGGTGAACACCAGCAGCGCGTCCCGCACGCTGCCGAACATCGCGAACAGCAGGACCACGACGAGCAGCAGCGCGGCCGGCACCACGACCTGCAGTCGCCTCGTCGCGGACTGCAGCTGTTCGAACGTGCCGCCCCACGTCGTCCAGTAACCGGCCGGCACCTCCACGCCGTCCGCAACGGCGGCCCTCGCAGCGGCCACGAACGAACCCAGGTCACGACCCGTCACGTTGGCGCCGACGACGACCCGTCGCTTGCCGTCTTCGCGCGAGATCTGGTTCGGGCCCGGCGCGAGGTCGAGACTCGCGACTTCACCGAGCGGGATGAAGGCGACACGCGCGTCCGGCGTTCCGGATGGACGCGGCAGCGGGATCGGAAGGCGCCGCAACGCTTCGACGTCTTCGCGCAAGTCGTTCGGCAGCCGCACGAGAATGCCGAAGCGCCGGTCTCCGTCGAAGAACGTTCCCGCTTCGCGCCCGCCGATCGCGATGCCGACCGCGTCCTGCACGTCGCTCATGTTCAGCCCGTAACGCGACGCGCGGGCCCGGTCGATGACGATCGACAGCATCGGCAGCCCGGTCGTCTGCTCGACCTTCACCTCGGTCGCGCCCGGCACCTGCTGCAACACGGCCGCGATTCGCGCGGCGGTCGCGTCGAGCACCGCGCTGTCGTCGCCGAAGACCTTGACCGCGACGTCCGACCGCACGCCCGACAGCAGTTCGTTGAAGCGCAACTGGATCGGTTGCGAGAATTCGAAGCTGTGGCCCGGCGCCTCCGCAGCGCGTTCGCGAATGGCGGCGAGCAACGCGTCGTGGGTCTTTCGAGGCGCAGGCCATTCCGCGATCGGCTTCAACATGATGTAGCCGTCCGAGATGTTGGGCGGCATCGGGTCGGCGGCGATCTCCGCGGTCCCCGTGCGCGCGAACACGCGTTCGATCTCGGGGAAGGCGGCCTTGAGATCGGCTTCGAGCCGCGCCTGCATCGCCACCGACTGCGTAAGGCTGGTGCCCGGAATGCGCAGGGCCTGGATGGCGATGTCGCCTTCGTTCAGGTTCGGCACGAACTCGCTGCCGAGTCGCGTCGCGACCGCGAGCGATACGAGCACGACGACCGATGCGAACGTGACGACGACCGGCGCGTCGCCCATCGTCTTCGCGAGCAGCGGCTCGTAGCGACGCTTCGCCCATCCGATGACCCTGCCTTCCTCTTCCGCGACCCGGTCGCCGATCCACAGCGCGACCGCGGCGGGTACGAAGGTCAACGACAGGACCATGGCCGCGAAGAGGGCCTGCAGCACTGTCCAGGCCATCGGATGGAACATCTTTCCCTCGACGCCGGTGAGGGCGACCACCGGAAGGTAGACGACCATGATGATGAGCTGCCCGAACAGGATCGGACGCCGCACTTCGGCGGTGGCGGCGAAGACTTCACGGAGCCGCTCTTCGCGGGTCAGCGGGCGTCGCGCCCTGCGCTGGGCGCGCGCGAGACGCCGGATGCAGGCTTCGACGACCACGACGGCGCCGTCGACGATCACGCCGAAGTCGAGGGCGCCGAGGCTCATGAGATTCGCGCTGATGCGGTACGTCACCATGCCGCTGAACGTGAACAGCATCGACAGCGGAATCACCATCGCGGCGATCAACGCGGCGCGGAGGTTGCCGAGAAAGAGGAAAAGCACGGTGACGACCAGCACCGCACCCTCGAGCAGGTTCTTCCTGACCGTCGCGATCGCCTTGTCGACCAGCACGGTCCGGTCGTAGACGGTGACGATCGAGACGCCCCTCGGCAACGACTGGCGGATCGCCTCGATGCGCAGATCGACCGCGCGGGACACCGCATGGCTGTTCTCGCCGGTCAGCATGAAGACCGTGCCGAGCACGACCTCGCGACCGTTCTCGGTCGCGGCACCGGTGCGCAGGTCGCGACCGACGTCGACGTCGGCCACGTCGCGGATGCGGATCGCCTGTCCATCGGCGGTGCCCACGATGATGTCGCGGAGGTCGTCGAGCGATCCGACCTGTCCGGGCGCCCGCACCAGGTACTGTTCGCCGCGGCGCTCGATGTAGCCCGCACCCTGGTTGCCGTTGTTCTTCCCGACGGCGGCGACGACGTCGGACAGGCCGAGGCCGTAGGCCGCCAGACGTTCGACGGCGGGGGCGATGACGTACTGCTTCCCGAAGCCGCCGATCGAGTTGATCTCGGTCACGCCGGCCACGGTCCGCAGCTGCGGCTTGATCACCCAGTCCTGGATCTCGCGCAGGTCCGACGGCGTGTAGGCGGTGCCGTCGGCCTTCCTTGCGCCGCCTTCCGCTTCGACGGTCCACAGATAGATTTCTCCCAGGCCGCTCGACAGCGGGCCCATCGTCGGGGCGACACCCGCGGGCAGACGATCGCGTGCTTCCTGCAGGCGTTGGTTGACGAGCTGTCGGGCGAAGTGGACGTCGGTCCCGTCGGCGAAGATGACCGTCACCTGCGACAGTCCGTAGCGCGACAGCGACCGGCTCTGCACGAGTCCCGGCAGCCCGGCCATCGCGGTCTCGATCGGATAGCTGATGCGCTGCTCGGTCTCGAGCGGACTCGACCCGGGCGCCGACGTGTTGATGACCACCTGGACGTTCGAGATGTCGGCGATCGCGTCGACCGCCAGTCGCTGGTAGTTGAAGACCCCGAGCGCGGCCATCGCGAGGACCGCCAGCATCACGAGCCAGCGCTGATCGATCGAGAAACGGATGAGACGTTCGATCATGGCTCGTCCCGCCTCAGTGGCCGGGCTCGACGCCGGCCTTGCCGAGGTCCGCCTTCAGCACGAAGGTGTTCGACGCGGCATACGCTTCGCCCGCCTTCAGGCCTTCGACGACTTCGGCGTTGGTGCCGTCGTTGCGGCCGAGCTTCACCGGCCGGGCGACGAAGGCGTTCCCTTCGACGACGAACACGACCGTCTTGCCCTCGATCGCCTGCGCCGCATCGGCCCTGATCGTGACGTCCGCAGCCTGCCGATCGGCGATCACGGCGACCGTGACGAAGAGACCCGGTCGCCACTCGCCGCCGCGGTTGTTCAGCGTCACGCGGGCTTTCGCCGTCCGCGTCCCTTCGCCGAGGAGCGAGCCGACGTACGACACGGTCCCCTCGACGCGACTCTCGAATGCGGTCGACGACACGATCACTTTCTGGCCGACGCGAACCTTCGCCACGTCCTGCGCCGACACGGCGAATTCCGCCCAGACGGTGGTCAGGTCGGCCACCGTGAAGATTCTGGCGTCTTCGCGAACCACTTCGCCGAGCGCGATGTGCTTTTCGACGACCGTGCCCGCGAACGGCGCACGGATGTCGAAGCGATTGAGCGCGCCGTTGCCCGGCCCGGCGCCCACGGCCGCGAGCTTCTGGCTCGCGTTGCGCACCGCGATGTCCGACTCCTGCAGGGCGTTCTCGGCCTGCAGGTAATCCTGTCGCGCCGAAATCTTCTCTTCCCAGAGCTGCTTCTCGCGCGCGTAGGTCGAGCGCGCGAGATCGCGACGCTTCTGTGCGATCAGCAGCTCGCTGCGCTGTTCGGACAGGCTCGTGCTGCTGATCGTCGCCATCACCTGGCCCGCGCGAACGTCCTGACCCAGATTGCTCGGAACACGCTCGACGACCCCGGCCAAACGCGGCACCACGTGCGCGGTCCG
>CAXTPX010000271.1:0-5071 GCA_964246005.1 uncultured Burkholderiaceae bacterium
CAGCGCCTGGCAAGCGGCTCACGCGCCGATGCGGCGTTGCTCGTCGTCGCCATGGCAGGGCCTGTGACTCCTCCTCACGCCTTGCCTCGACACGCGATCCCCTCACCAGACACTGCCGCTTCATCCGTTACAGCCCACGAGCCGGCTCGCGCCCGGACGTCAGGCGCCGCGCATCTCCCGCTGCAGCCAGGCGCGCGCGAGCGACCAGTCCCGCCGCACGGTGCGCTCCGACACGCTTAGCGCCCGCGCGGTCTCGGCCTCGTCGTACCCGGCGAAGAAGCGGCACTCGACGACCTGCGCGAGACGCAGCGATTGCTGCGACAGCATCACCAGCGCGTCGTCGAGCGCGACCAGCGACTCGTCGTTCGTCACCGCCAGGTCGAACCCTTCGGTGAGCGGCACGTGCGGGGCGCCGGCACCCCGCTTCGCCGTCAGGCGCTCGAGTGCATGGCTGACGAGGGCGTGCCGCATGGCGAGCGCTGCGGCGCGAACGAAGTGCGCATCGTCGTTCCAGTCGCTGCGGTTGCGGATCTTGAGATAGGCCTCATGGACGAGCGCGGTGGTCTGCATCGTCATGCCGGCATTCACGCGGGCGCGCTCCCGGTGCGCGAGGCGCTTCAGGTCCGCGTAGAAGATCGGCAACAACTCGTCCGCCGTCGATCGCACCGCCGTCGCGAGGGACGCGTCCCAATCGGCAGGTCGTCGGTCGGAGTGCGCAGCGTCGTCCACGCGACGATCTTAGCAAGAGCTTTCCGGGCGGCTCGCGGTTTTCGCGCTCGCGTGGCCGCTTTCGGCGTCATGCCCTGTTCTTACTGGTGAGTACCACCAACCAGGGAGCGGACCATGCTGCAAGACATCTCGATCACCCGTCGCCGCGGCGTCTCCACCGGCCTCGTCGCGGCCGTCGTCGCGATCGCCTGCCTGATGGCATCGACCGCGCAGGCCGCGGGACCGTCGGCCGTTGCGAATGGCGCCCCGACGACACCCATCATCGTCGGCGGCAAGGGCGTTTCCAGGATGCCGCTCAACCCGCAGCCGCTGCCCCCGCGATGAAGTACCCAGCGCGGAAGCGACGTATCCAGCTGGATATGTCGCTACTGCCCCGATGCGGCATGCACCTGCACCTGCCCCATCGCCGAAAGGATCTTCGATGCAACGAACGGTGAGTCACCCCGTGTCCCGCTGTCGACCCATCGCCGCTGCGTTCGGTGCGGCGATCATCCTCTTCGCGACGAACGTCTCCGCGAACACCACCATCGTCAGCGGCCACATCGACGATCCGGCCAATATGGCGCTGGTCGGTTCCGACCCCTCGCCGTCCCCACCGTCGTTCGTCGACGACTTCGCCGTCGCGAACAACGTCGCGCTCTACGGCCTGGTCGTCGCCATCGGTGGTGCTGTCGAAGTCCGCAGCAGCGGCTTCGCGCTCGGCGGGATCGATCCGTATTTCTCGGTGTTCCGCGGGTCCGGCGCGTCGGCGACCTTCGTCGACTCGAACTACGTGCAGGCCTTCGCGACCGGCGGCGACTTCGACCTGACGCTGCTGCTCGCCGCAGGGAGCTACACGTTCGCCATCGGGACGTTCGCGAACCTTTCGTTCGCCGAGAACAACGGCGCGGGAACGCTCGGCGACGGGTTCATCGGCGTCGGCGAACCGTCGAGTCTCGGCAATGCCTTCTACCGCCTGACCGTGACGACGCCGGACTCCACGACCCCGGGCGGTCCCGGTTCGACCGTCCCGGAGCCGGCCACCGGTCTGCTGATCGCAGGCGCTTCGCTCGCGTTGCTGAAAGCGCGTCGTCCGCGCCTCGCGGCTCCGCGTCCAGGCTCGAATTCAAGTCCATCGAAAGGGAGCACATGAAAACCGGATCGCTCGGTCTGCGGGTCACGGTGATATCGCTGGCGTGCGCATCGGCGTTGGCGTCGATGCCGGCGGACGCGCAGGTCAGGCCGGCGTACACGAAGAACGTCGACGAGCCGGGCCGCCTGCCGTACGAGTACGCCATCGGCATCGGGCCGACCTACGGTTGCTTCGATTCCGCCGGCACGACCTGCTTCAATTTCCAGGCGCTGGGTAACACGTTCATCTTCGACGGGCCTCCGGTGCCTGCCGGGAAACGCCTCATCGTGCAGTCGATCTCCGCGGTACTGCCGACGGCGACCGCGACGAATCTGCTGGTCGGGCTGCAGACGACGCCCTACCTCGGCCTCTATTACCTGAAGTGGGCGTCCGCCGGTCCGTTCTTCGCGCTGTCGAGCGGTCGATTCGGGATGAACGCCACGCTGTTCGCGACCTACGGACCCGGCGAAAGCCCACACTTCGTCCTCTACAGCCCGCCGACGGGCAGCGGGCTCGGCAGCGTGTCCATCAACGGCTACCTGATCGACGCGATCAACTGAATCCGGCGGGGCTCTGCGATTGCGCAGCCGCCGGTCAGGAGCCGAGCGTCGATCCGCGCGGCGGGACGACGGGTCGGGGCACGCCGCGAGCGAAGAGGCGGACCAGTTGCCACAGCGTCGCCGGACGCAGCAGGTGCGCGGGGCGCGCATGGCCGAACAGGCCGTCGACGACGAGTCGCTGCAGCGCCGGCGCATCGGCGACGTGCGACAGCAACGACGGCGTTCGTTCCGGGGCGAGCGCGTGACGCTGCAGCGCGCGATAGATCGCGAAGCGGCGCGAGAAGCGACGCGACAGGCGCTCGCGGTAGGCCTCGGTGATGCGCGACGCGGCAAGCGCGTCGAGGGACTGCGGCTGGTTCGCCGCGCGCTTCGGCCAATGGGCGGCGAACGCCGACGCGAGGAATTCCGCCGACTCCAGCGCGTAGTCGATCCCTTCGCCGCTGATCGGATTGACGAGTCCCGCCGCCTCGCCCACGACGACCAGCCGCCCGCTCCCGGCGAAGTCGCGATGGAAGTCGGTCCGCAGCGGGTACGCGCGGATCGGACTCGCCCGTCGCGCGTTCGCGAGCATGCGCACGAGCAGCGGATGCGTGGCGATCAGGCGCTCCAGCCGCTGCGTCTGGGGGATCGCCCGCGGCGCCCGACCGGCCTCGACTTCGCCTTGCGCGAACACGCCGCAACCGATGTTGGCCGACGTCGGCGACGTCGGGAAGATCCACCCGTAGCCCGGCAGGTCGACGCCGTCGAAGAACAGCACGACGCGATCGGTCAGCCCCTCGACGCCGTCGAAGTACGTGCGCGCCGCGTGTTCCACCGCCGGCTTCTCGCGCAACAGGCCGCAGGCGCGCAGCAATTGCGACTCGGCGCCGGTCGCGAGCACGACGGTCGCCGCGTCGATCGTCGGACCGGCGTCGGTGACGACTCGCGCGTGCGTCGGGAGCGTCTCGACCGACGTCACCTTCGTCCCCTCGAAGTAGGTCGGCCCTGCCGACAGCGCGTGCTGCAGCAACAGGTCGTCGAGCGCGAGGCGGGGCAGCACGATCAGGTCCGACGGACCCTTCCGGCTGTCGCGATCGAACCGGATCGTGAACTCCACGGTGCCGGCCGAGCCGGGGCCGCGGATGTCGACGCCGCGACACGCGAAACCCGCTGCCGCCACACGTTCGAGCGCGCCGATGCGCGCGAGCACCCGCGCACCGCGCGGCGTGATGCCGTCGCCGCAGGTCTTGTCGCGCGGAAAGCGGGCGCGGTCGACCAGAGCGACGGACAGGCCCTGTCGGGCGAGGAGACAGGCAGCCGTCGAACCGGCTGGACCGGCGCCGACGATGCAGACGTCGAAGCGGCGCGACGTGACGTCGGGAGTGGAAGGCATCGGCCGATTCTAGCGATTCGCCCGGCAGAGATCGGCGGGGCACTCGGTAGAATGCGCCGCAGCCGCCGCCCGGTCGGCTTGTCGGGTTCGCCGCGCCGACGTCTTTCGTGGATCCCCCGATGCCTCTTGCACGCGCCCGCGCGGCCATCCTCCTGCTTTTCGCCGTCGCGGCGATCGCATCGGCCGCGTACTGGATCCGCCTCGGCATCCCGGTCGACCTCGTCGCCGCGCCGACCGGACGCATCGCCTGCGTGTCGTACGCGCCGTATCGCAAGGCCGGCGAGTCGCCGTTCACGCCGGGTTACCACGTCACCGCGGCGCGCATCGACGAGGACCTGAAGGCGCTCTCGCGGCGCTTCGACTGCGTACGGACCTATTCCGTCGGCCAGGGGCTCGACCAGGTGCCGGCGATCGCGCGGCGCTACGGGATGAAGGTGCTGCTGGGCGCGTGGCTGTCGCGCAACCCGGTCGAGAACGCCGAGGAGCTCGCGCACGCCATCGAGATCGCGACGCGCGAACGCGACGTGATCCGCGCGATCGTCGTGGGCAACGAGGTTCTGCTGCGCGGGGAGCTGCCGCAGCGGACCATCGCCGAACATCTGCGGATGGTGAAGGCCGCGACCGGGCTGCCGGTGACGTACGCCGACGTGTGGGAGTTCTGGCTCAAGTACCGCGAGGTCGCGCCGGCCGTGGACTTCATCACGATCCACATCCTGCCGTACTGGGAGGACGAGCCGGTCGCGATCGACAACGCGGTTCCGCACGTCGACTCGATCTATCGCCGCATGCAGATCGCGTTCCCGGGCCGGGAATTCCTGATCGGCGAGACCGGCTGGCCGAGCGAGGGACGGCAACGCTGGCGCGCCGTGCCGAGCCGCGTCAACGAGGCGCGCTTCTTCCGCGAGTTCATGGCCTTCGTCGACAAGGCTCGTCTGCCGTACAACGTGATCGAGGCGTTCGACCAGCCGTGGAAGCGCGCGCTCGAAGGGACGGTCGGCGGCTACTGGGGCCTCTACGACGACGACCTGAAGGACAAGTTCGGCTTCACCGGGCCGGTCGTCGAGGAGCCGCGCTGGTGGTTCGGACTCGCGGGCGGCGCGGTGCTGGCGGCGATGTTCGCGCTGTGGTCGATCGTGCGGCGTTCCCCTTCGCCGGCCGGTCTCGCCGTGCGGGCGCTGGCCGGCTTCGCGATCGGCGCGCTCGGCGTGGCGCAGGTCCGGCACATCGTGTTCGCGAACCGCGACGCGGTCGAATGGTCGATGACGTCGGTCGCGACGCTGCTCGCGGTCGTGACCGCCG
>CAXTPX010000272.1:0-5058 GCA_964246005.1 uncultured Burkholderiaceae bacterium
GAAGAGGTTGGTGATCGTGCCGAATACCTCCCAGTTCCGGGTCGCCTGCCAGCGCGTCGTCAGGTCGAACTCGGTGAACGACCCGATCCGGCAATTGCCCGGGTTGGTCGCCTGGTCGCCGGCGGCGTCGATCGCCGGACCGACGAACGTCTCGCAACCCGGCGTACCGTTGGTCGTCTCCTGGTTCAGGATCGACGAGCGGTAGTTCATCAGCAGCGACGTCGTCACCTGGGCGATCTGGTACGTCAGGTCTACGTTGACGCGATCCTTCGGCGTGCCGACGCAGTTGGTCACGTTGCAGTTGCCGTGACTGCCGGCGTACTCGGCGACGTTTCCTTGCTGGTCGAATACCGCGTACGAGAACAGGTGCGTCCACCTCGCGCCCAGCGAAAGCTTGCCGAACGCGGTGCCGATCGGAATGTCCTGACGCGCGTCGACGTCCACGCCCCGCACCTGCGTCTTGCTCGAATTGACGTACGGCGAAAGGATGTTGACCAGCGCGCCCGGGTCACCGGCGATGCCGGGCTGCACGTTCGTCGGATCGCGGGTCACGTTGCCGGCGATCACATTGTCGGCATTCGTTCCCGTCCCGGCCACGATCTCGTTCTTCCGGATGATCTTGAAGTAGTCGGCTGCGATCGTCGTGCTGCGCGTCGGATCCAGCACGAAGCCGCCGGTCAACGTCTTCGAACGCTCGGGCTGCAAGGTCTTGCTGCCCGCGCTGAGAACGCCGACCGACTGCGACGAGCAGGCGGACAGCACGCCGAGCGCACAGCGGACCGGATCCGTCGACGACGAGAACGCGGACGTGCCACCCCCTTCTTCAGCCGCGTTCGGCGCCCGGAAGCCGCGCGAATAAGTACCCCGGATGGCGAGCGCCTCGATCGGCGTGATCTTGATGCCGGCCTTCGGATTGAAGGCGCCCCCGAAGTCGTTGTAGTGGTCGTAGCGCCCCGCGGCCGACAGTTCGAGCCACTTGAACACCGGTGCGTCCGCTTCGACGTACGCGGCGCCGATGTTGCGGGACAATCCGTAGGCCGAATAGCCGAGGCCGAGCGTCTGCGCCGTGTCGGTGCCGGTCACCGGCGTCAGCGAATTTTCCTCGTGCCGCCCTTCTGCGCCGAACGCGAAGGCCAGTGCACCGCCCGGCAGATTGAAGAGTTCGCGCGACGCCTTGAAGTCGACGAGCGCCTCGACGGAATCGGCATTGGCGGCGATCTGCGGCGACAGTGCCGCGTACACCGCCGGCGAGTTGAGGTTCGCGTTTTCGCCGATCCGGTAGTACGTGCCGGCCGGCAGCGCCGCGTAGGCGGCGCTCGTGGCCCGTGCCGCGGCCACGTTCGCTGCCGTCGGATTCAGCATCGCGGACAACACATTCGACTGGATGTAGCCGTTCAGCCGTTCGCTGAGCCGGTACTTCGAATACTCGACGCCGGTGTCGAAGTCCCAGCCAGCGAACGAACCGCGCACGCCGGCGAGAAGACGACCGAACTCCGCGTCGACGGCCGTCCGCCGCGGACCGAGGTCGGTCGCGAGATAGCGCAGGCGCGCGTTCGAGCCGAAGTACGGGTTGTCCGGATCGTTCGGGCCGAGGATCGCGTTCTGCGTGAAGGCCGTCGTCGGCGACGCCTGGCTGTAGGCGACACCGGTCGGGGTGGTCTGGTTGCTCTCGCGGCTGACGTAGCCGTTGGCCTCGACGTACGCGTTGATGTCGTTCGTGAGCTTGAACGTGCCGCGTCCGAAGAAGTTGAACTGCTCCTCCTTGGGAACGACCTCGCTGTACTGCTGCGTCGCGTCGGTCAGGCAGCCCCCGCCCGGATCCCCTTGCGGGTGCCCCGTGAAGTTGGTGCAGTTCGCGCCGGGAAACGTACGGGTGAAGCCGGAAGTCGGATCCAGGCTGTCGCGGCTGTAGTACGTACCGAGCCGCGCACCCGTGGGGCTGGCCAACGCCACGTTTCCGATGATCGAACTGCCCGCCGAATTGCCCCCGTTGTAGATCGCTCCGGTGCCGTAGGCGCCGACACCGCCCGCCGTGGTGTCGAAGTTGTCCGACGAGAAGCCGTCGCTGCGCAGGTCGGTCTTGCCGACGCGACCGCGGTCCGTGCGGTTGCTGTCGAAGATCGGTTCCTTCTTCCGATACTCGAAGTCGCCGAAGAGGTTGTAGCCGTCGGTATCGAGGTTGCCGAAGCCACCCATCAGCGAAACCTGGGTGTCGCGTCCGTCGCCGTACTTGAGCGACTGGCCGACCTGTCCCTTCGCGACGATGCCGCTGAAGTCCTTGCGCAGGATGACGTTGACGACGCCGGCGATCGCGTCCGAACCGTAGACCGCGGAGCCGCCGTCCTTCAGGATCTCGATCCGCTCCACCGCCTCGAGCGGAATGATGTTGAGGTCGGTGAAGACCTTGGTCCCGTCGTCCGCGAGCGGGAACGGCGCCACGCGGCGACCGTTGATCAGCACCAGCGTCGCGCCGGCGCCGAGGCCGCGCAGCGACAGCGCGGTCCCGCCGCCCCCGGCGAAGCCGTTGCCGAACGTCGCCGGTACCGAGCCCTGGTTGTCGATCGACAGCGTCTGCAGCAACTCGGCCACGTTCGACTTGCCCGATCGGTCGAGATCCTCGCGCGTCAGCGTCGTGACCGGCGAGGCCGTCTCTGCCTGGACGCGGCGGATGTTCGAACCGGTCACCTCGACGCGCTCGCCCTGCTGGACGACGGGTCCCTCGCGCCCCGGTACGCCCGGCGTCGTGTCGGACGACGCCTGCGCATGCGCGCCGAACGACAGCAGCGCCGCGCTCGCGA
The DNA here is from genome assembly GCA_964246005.1 of uncultured Burkholderiaceae bacterium. Classification (GTDB taxonomy): domain Bacteria; phylum Pseudomonadota; class Gammaproteobacteria; order Burkholderiales; family Burkholderiaceae_D; genus CAHJXF01. The sequence continues at coordinate 2,799 of CAXTPX010000272.1, forward strand.
CACCGCTCCAGCGCAGCGTCGACAAAACTTGTGCAAGCGGTACTTTTCTGAACATGGCCACCTCGAATAGTGAACTCGCAACGGCCCGGCGGAAGCCGTGGGCCCGAAGGCCTTCGTGCGAATTGAGTCTAGGAAAATGAACTGCGACCAACGAACTTCGAACTTTCGCGGGTTGAGGCGGCATTCGAGACAGGTTGTGTCCGTCACGCCGCGATCGACCGATGAGGAAGTCTATGCACGTCCGAATTCGTCGGATCGCCCACCCCGGGCGGCTGAACAAAAGAACAACTTCTTGCCGGGAGATGCGTTGGATTTCAGCGACAGAGCGAGCGCGAAACGCTGCTCGACGCAACATGCGCCAACTCCCTGCGCACCGGCGAACACTGGTCACCGCAGGGTGGAGTTTCGTTTCTGGGGCGCCGACTCGCCGAACTACGAAAATGCAATACCGGCCGGTACTTGCGTGGCCCGCCGCAGCAAGCTTGAAATATTTGTGACAAACCTGTCGCTAAAACCCAACGGTGGCGCGGTTCGAACGGCACTTTTTCACAAAATCCCACAGTGTTTCACTAGACGAAATAAACGTAATGACTAGACTGGCTCGCATCAGGGGCGCAGTGCCGTGTTTGTTGCTCGGTATTGAGGTCGCCCTCGAATCAGTTCAGTCCTTACTTTGGAAGAATCCATGTTCAATGAAGCACCTATCGCCCGATGCCTGCGCCTGGCGTTCGTCGGTGGCCTGACCGGATTGACGCTCGCGTCGGCTCCGGCGATCGCCCAGGTCCCGCAAGAATCCACCATCCAGAAGGGTGAACGCGTCGAAGTGACCGGCTCGAACATCCGCCGTGTCCAGTCCGAGACCGCTTCCCCGGTCCAGACGCTCACCCGCGAGGACATCGAGCGCTCGGGACGCACCAGCGTCGCCGAGCTGTTGCAGACGCTCGCGATCGACAACGCCGGCTCGGTGCCGGCGACCTTCGGCAACGGTTTCGCGACGGGCGCGTCGGGCATCTCGCTGCGCGGGCTCGGCGTCGGCGCGACCCTGGTGCTGATCAACGGCCGTCGCGTCGCCAACTATCCGCTGGCCGACGACGGCACGAAGACCTTCGTCGACCTGAACATCATCCCGCTCGAAGCGGTCGAGCGCGTGGAAATCCTGAAGGACGGTGGATCCGCCGTCTACGGATCGGACGCGATCGCGGGCGTGGTCAACATCATCCTGCGTCGTGAATTCAACGGCCTGCAAGGACGCGTCAGCGTCGGCCAGTCGCTCAAGTACGGCGACGGCCGCGACACGGTGGCCGCCATCACCGGCGGCTTCGGCAATCTCGACACCGACGGCTACAACGTCCTCGGCAACTTCGAGTACCGCAAGAAGGAAGCGATCCAGTTCAGCAACCGGACCGATCGCAACCGCGTCGGCATCACCGACCTGCGCTCGGAGGGCTTCACTTCGTCCGACACCACGGCGGGCGGCATCGGCGCCGGCGGCACGGGCGCGATCCTCGGTTCGCGGACGACGACCGGCAGCTCGATCATCGGCAACGTGCGAAATCCGACGACGCTGCTGTACTACAGCCGCGACAGCCTCGACCCGGCGAGCGGCTTCACGCGCACCTTCCCCGGCGCCGCGTGCACGCAGTTCACCGGCCACGCGCAGGGCGATCCGAACGGCGGGTGCCTGATCGATGCGACCCAGCAGTACTCGCAGGTCATTCCGAAGTCCGAGGACTTCAATTTCTACACGCGCGGTACGCTGAAGATCAACGACAACCTGACCGCCTACGCCGAGGGCAACCTCGTCGTCGACCGCTCGCGTTCGCAGGGAACCCCCACGGGCATCAGCGGGAGCCCGAGCGCACCGGGTTTCGCCTTCACGCAGAACGCGATCCTCGGCCCGAACCATCCGGACAACCCGTACTTCGGCACGGCCGCCCGCCTGCGCTATCTGGCGACGGACCTCGGGCCGCGCACCAGCGCGACCGATTCCGAATTCGACCGCGTCCTGCTCGGCCTCCGCGGCACGCAGTTCGGGTGGGATTTCGACACGGCGGTTTCGTATTCGCGTGAGAACCTCACGAACGCTCGCAAGGGTTTCGTGCAGTCCGACGTGCTGACCGCGTTGCTGAACCCGACGGCGGCCAACCAGGCTGCGGCGCGGGCGACCAGTGCCGCCTATGCCGCACTTCCGGCCGGTACGTACTACCGCATCGCCGAGAACGCAGGGCTGATCTCCCCCGCGGTCTACGCGGCGCTGTCG
>CAXTPX010000273.1:0-388 GCA_964246005.1 uncultured Burkholderiaceae bacterium
GGTCGGCGCCTGGCTCGTGTTCTACCTGCTGGTGCGCGTGCATCCGTTCCTCGGGCTCGCGTGGAACGCGGCGGTGCTGTACTTCACGCTCGGCTTCCGCCAGTTCAGCCACTACTACACCGACATCCAGCTGGCGCTCGCCGACAACGACCTCGACCGGGCGCGAGCACTGCTCACCGAATGGAAGCGCGCGACCGACCCGACGTTCTCGGCAGCGGACCTCGTGCTGTCGGACATCTGCCGGCTCGCGATCGAGGAGGCGCTGGTCGCTTCGCATCGACACGTCTTCGGCGTCTTCTTCTGGTTCGTGTTGTTGCCCGGCCCGTCGGGGGCCGTGCTGTACCGCCTCGCCGATTACCTCGCGCGTCGCTGGAACAAGACCGCCGCC
>CAXTPX010000273.1:398-5036 GCA_964246005.1 uncultured Burkholderiaceae bacterium
CCGCCGCCAATGCGCCGCTCGAACCGTTCGGCCTCTTCGCACAGTCCGCGTTCCAGTGGATCGACTGGTTGCCGGTCCGGCTGACCGCGGTGGGATTCGCCGTCGTCGGCGACTTCGAGGACGCGGTCTTCTGCTGGCGCAACCATCTGCAGCAATGGGACGACCCGTCGCGCGGCATCCTCCTCGCGGCAGGCACCGGCGCGCTCGGCGTGCGGCTCGGTCCGACCGCGCGCTCGTCGTCGAACGACGTGATGCCGGCCTCGATCGATTCGGCCGCCGCCGGCTTCGACCCGAGCATCGACGGCATGCCCGGCGTCGAGGCCAGTCCGGCGGCGTTGCGCAGCGCGGTCGGGCTGGTGTGGCGATCGATGCTGCTCTGGACGTTGCTGCTGTTGCTGCTGTCGCTCGCGGGGTGGTTCGGGTAGTCGACGAGACGGATGCCTCGTGCGGCCTCGGTGCGCTGAAGAGGGAGGGCCGAGCGGCCGGTGCGTCAGGCGACCCAGTCGATCAACTTCAAGCGCTGGACCTTCCCCGATGGACCCCGCGGCAAGTCGTCCACGAAGTGCAGGACCTTCGGTGTCTTGAATCGGCCGAGGCGCTCGATGCAGAAGCGCCGCAGCGACTCCTCGTCGCACTCGGTACCCTTCCGAAGCACCACGCAGGCCATGATCTCCTGGCCGTAGTGCGGATCGGGGATGCCGACGGATGCGGCATCGAGCACCGACGGGTGAGCCAGCAACACTTCGTCGATCTCGCGCGGGGCGATGTTCTCGCCACCCTTGATGATCAATTCCTTGATGCGTCCGGTCACGAAAAAGAAGCCGTCGACGTCGCGCATGCCGAGGTCGCCGGTGCGCAACCAGCCCGCCGGCGTCAGGGTCGCAGAAGTCGCCACCTCGTTCTTGTAGTACCCGACCATCACGTTCGGTCCGCGGATCGCGAGTTCGCCGACGACGCCGTCCGCGACCGGTTGCAACGACGCATCGAGAACGCACGCCTCGCAGCCGGAGGCCCGGCCGACCGACCCCAACTTGCGGGCGCTCGCGTCGAGCGGGTTCGAGAACGAGGGGGCGGCCGTCTCGGTCAGCCCCATCGTCTCGATGATGCCGATGCCGAAGCGCTGCTCGAACGCGCGATGCTGCTCCGGCGGCAGCGCTGCGGATGCCGAGCGACAGAACCGGATCGAGGCCGTCTGCGCTCGTGGCGGCGTCTCGCCTTCGAGCAGATACGAGATCATGGTCGGGACCACGTTGATCCAGGTACATCCCTCGGCCTGTGCCCAGAAGCGCGCGGCCGAGAATTTCGCCGGCATCGCCAGGCTTCCGCCGGACACCAGTGGCGCGAGCATCGTCACCATGAACGCGTTGATGTGATAGAGGGGAAGGACCGCGAGCACGCGATCGTGCTGGTCGAGCCGGTGTTCGTTCGCGATCGCGAACGCATTGGCGACCAGATTGCCGTGTGTCAGCATCACGCCCTTCGGCACGCCGGTGGTCCCGGACGTGTACATCAACAGCGCGACGTGCCCGGGCGACGGCGCCATGCCGACGGTGTCCGGCATCGCATCGCGCTCGCCGGGTAGCGCAGGACCCTCGGGATCGGCGACGATGACGACCACCTTGCGGTCGAGCCCGGCAACGAGTTCCTGCACCCGCTCTTCCCATTCCGGCGCGACGACGACGACGCCGCAGTCGGCATGGCCGAGGACGTACCCCATCTGCGCCGGCTGGGACAACAGGTTGATCGGGTTGACGACCAGCCCCGCATACATCGCGCCGACGAGGACGCGCAGCGTCTGCAGTCCGTTCGGCATGATCACGGAGACGGTGGCACCTGCCTGCAGCCCGTGCAGCGTCATCAAGCGCCTGATCCGTCGGCACGAAGCAGCCAGCTCGCCGAAGTCGAGTATGCGGCCGTCGACGAGACTGACGGCATAGACGGCGCCGGGCGTCTCCGATGCACGTGCCTCGACGAGGCTGCAGACGTCGCCGACGTGCAGGGACGGAGCCAAGCGGGCATTCATCGGCCAGCGGGGCCCATCGCGCGCCCATACCGCTCGAAGTACGCGCCGAACAGGTCTTCCTCGCTCGGTACCTTCTCGGGGATCGGCCGGGAGATGCGCGTGATGTTGAGGTAGTGCCGGTAATTCATGTTGTCGGAGAAGTTGTTCTTGCCCCACGTGCCGCAGCCCATCGACAGCGAGAACGGCAGACCGTTGTCGAAGCTGCCGCCGGTCGCGATGCAGTGCGCCTGGTCGACGATCACGCGAGCGACCGGCAGCGTCAGCCCGAGCTGCAGCGCGCGCTCCGGCACCTTGCTGTGAAGGCCGACCGAATGTCCCGCGCCTTCGAACGCGTAGATCTTCTCGACGACCTGCGCCGCCGCTTCGAAGTCCTTCGCGCGGTACAGCGTCAGCACCGGACTCAGTTTTTCGCCCGAGAACGGATGGTCGTGGCCGATGCCGCTTTCATCGACCATCAGGAGGCGCGGCTTCGCGGCGGCGATGTCGGGCCAGCCGGCCTTTCGCGCGATCTCGGTCGCCGATTGCCCGATGACGGCCGGCGACAGCTTGCCGTCCGGCCACATCAGCGCCTGCAGCGTCGCCTTCTGCGCCGCATCGAGCAGGACGGCTCCACGCGCTTCGAGCGCGGCGACCATTTCGTCGCGGATCGCGTCGACCAGCACGAGGCTGTTCTCGGACGAGCAACTGGTGGCGTTGTCGAACGTCTTCGACAGGACGATGCGATCGGCAGCCAGCCCGACGTCGGCCGTCTCGTCGACGATGCCGGCGACGTTCCCCGCACCGACCCCGAAGGCGGGCGTTCCGCTCGCATAGGCGGCGCGCACGTTGGCTTGCGACCCGGTCGCGACCACGAGGTCGCAGCGCTTCATCAGCTCGGCCGTGGCCTGCTTCGTGACCGGCGACGGCAGCACCTGCACCAGGTCGCGCGGCGCGCCGACCCGATCGAGCTCGGCGTGGATGAACTCGATCAGGCGCGCACACGACGACCAACCCTTCGGCGACGGCGCGACGATGACCGCGTTGCGACCCTTCAACGCGTTGATGATCTTGTTGGCCGGCGTCGCGCCGGGGTTGGTCGACGGCGTGATCGCGCAGACCACGCCGACCGGACGGGCGATCTCGGTGATGCCGGTCGCGGCGTCTTCGGAGATCACGCCCACCGAACGCGCGTGCTGCAGATCGCGCAGCAGCCCGAACGTCTTGCGATGGTTCTTCCGTACCTTGTCGTCGACGTTGCCGATGCCGGTATCGGCCACGGCGAGCTCGGCCAGTTCGCGATTGCGCGACGGCTCGATGATCGCCCAGCCCGCGGCGGTCACCGTCATGTCCACCTGCGCCTGCGTCCAAGTCTCGTACTCGCGCTGCGCGGCGCGGGCGCGGGCCACCAGCGCCTGGACCGGCGTATCGACCGTGTCGATGTTCGGGACTTCCTGCAGCATGTTCAATTCAGACGCCTTCGTGAGGACTGAGTTTCGGAAGCGGTCCGGCCGGACGGGACGCCGGGACGCCGACGGCGGTCGAGGCATCGGGCTGGTCGTTCACCTTGCGTGTCGCATCCACGAACAGCGATGCGACGATGCCGATCGCGAGCAACCCCGCCGACACGCCGAACGGCCATTCGTAGCTGCCCGTCTTCTCGATCAGGTAACCGAACGCGATCGGGGAGATCATCCCGGCGACGCCGAAGCCGGTATTCATCATGCCACCCGCGGTGCCGGCGTACTTGCCGGCGATGTCCATCGGCAGGCTCCACAACACCGCGTTGGTCAGCTCCAGGAAGAAGAACGACGCCGACAGCAACGCGACCGCAACGACCGGATCGCTCGCACCGACGACCGGCAGGATGAAGACCAGGGCGCCGCCCTGTCCGATCACGAGCATGATGCGACGCGCGATCTTGAGGTTGCCGGTGCGCTTGTAGATCTGGTCCGACACCACGCCGCCGAGCGTGTCGCCCACCACGCCGGCGAGCAGCGGCAGCGAAGCGAACAGCGCGAGCTGCTTCAGATCGAATCCGCGTGCGTCCTTCAGGTAGGAAGGCAGCCACGTGAGGAACACCCACAGCGACCAGCCGTAGCAGAAATCGACGAAGGTCACGAGCCACATCTTCCGGATCATCTCGGCCCACGGCGTCTTGCCGCGCGACGTCTCCTTCATCTTCGCGGTGTCGATGCCGAGCTCCGCCAGCTCGCCGGGCGTCATCCACTTGTGCTCGACGGCCGTGTTGCGGAAGAACCAGACGTACAGCACGGTCCACAGCAGGCTCAGCACGCCGAGCGCGATGAACGACTCGCGCCACCCGTACCAAGCGACGATGCCGATCACGATCGGTGGCGTCACCGCCCCGCCGAGACGCGCGAAGCTGTGCGTGATGCCCTGCGCGAAGCCGCGTTCGGTAGCCGGCAACCAGAACGTGAAGGCGCGGGTCGCCGTGGGAAACGCGCCGCCCACGCCGACACCGAGAATCACGCGGAACACCAGCAGCGACGTCAGGCCCCACGCGAAACCGCACAGGATCGTCGCGATCGCCCAGATCAGGCTGAGCACGGTCAGCACGACGCGCGGACCGAACTTGTCCGCACACCAGCCGCCGAAGATCTGCATGGCAGCGTATG
>CAXTPX010000274.1:0-5025 GCA_964246005.1 uncultured Burkholderiaceae bacterium
GACGCGGAGCTCGTCGAGCTGTCGTGGCGGCGCTACGACCTGACACTCGTCTGCGCACCGGACTTCGCGTTCGTGCAGGACGGTACGCGCTCGTCGGAAGACTTTCGATTGCGGCACGACCGCTGGATCCGCGCCGTCCTCCGCGCCCGTGGGGCCGACTGCATCGACGTGCGCGGTACCGTCGCGGCGCGACTCGGTCAGGTGACCGCGCTGGTCGATCCGCTCTACGAAGCGGCCTGACGACATGCGCTTCGAGTTCACCGTCCGGGTCTACTACGAAGATACCGATACCGGCGGCATCGTCTTCTACGCGAACTACCTCAAGTACTTCGAGCGCGCGCGCACCGAATGGCTGCGGCACGGCGGACCGGATGCCCCGGGCGTCTCGCAGCAGCGGATCGCGGATGAACTCGGACTGATGTTCGTGGTGCGCTCGACGACGGTCGATTACAGGCGGCCCGCCCGGCTCGACGACTCGATCCGGGTGGTGTCGACGGTCGAGCGACTGGGGCGCGTCGGCATCGACTTCCATCAGGAGGCCTTCGTCTTTCGGGCCATCGACGAACCGGAGCAGCTCGTGGCGATCGGCCGCATCAAGGTAGGCTGCGTGTCGCGGGATGCACTCCGTCCCGCCCCGATTCCCGAGTCCGTGCGAGCGATCTTCGTGGTGCGGTAATCCGGATGCCCGCGTCGCGCGTTGGTTTGAACCTCTACCGCGCGAACGAGTCGATCGTCGCGACCACCGCTGTCGACCGATCGCCGTGACGACTGCCTTCCGTCCGACCCCTGTCGATCCACACGCCTTGCCACCGACCCGCCGATGAACGTTTCGCAGGACATGTCGATCCTTTCGCTCGTGCTCAACGCGAGCGTCCTCGTGCAGATCGTGCTGGCGCTGCTGCTGCTGGTCTCGCTGATGAGCTGGACGTACATCTTCAAGAAGTACTTCGACGTCAAGAAGGCGCAGCGCCAGACCAATCGCTTCGAGGAAGATTTCTGGTCCGGCGGCGACCTCAACGATCTCTATGCGCGCGTCAACAACCGGCGCGAGCAGGTCGGCGCGCTCGGTCGGGTGTTCGAGGCCGGCATGCGCGAGTTCCTGAAGTTCAGGCAGCAGAAGAGCGATACCGGCGCCCAACTCGATGCCGCGCGCCGGGCGATGCGGGCCGCGTTCCAGCGCGAGATGGACGTCCTCGAGGCGCACCTGTCGTTCCTCGCATCGGTCGGATCGGTGAGCCCCTACGTCGGGCTGTTCGGCACCGTGTGGGGCATCATGAACGCGTTCCGCAGCCTCGCGAACGTGCAGGCCGCGACGCTGGCGCACGTCGCGCCCGGCATCGCCGAGGCGCTGGTCGCGACCGCCATCGGCCTCTTCGCGGCGATCCCCGCGGTGATCGCGTACAACCGCTTCATCCACGAGACCGACCGGCTCGCGGTGCGCTTCGAGAACTTCATCGAGGAGTTCTCGAACATCCTTCAACGGCAGACGCGCTGACGATGGCAGCGCCTTCATCGCCATGACATCGCGGTCATCGATGCGCGGCGGCCGAAACCGCCGCGCGATGAGCGACATCAACGTCGTGCCGTACATCGACGTGATGCTGGTGCTGCTGATCATCTTCATGGTCGCCGCGCCGCTGACGACGCCCGGCACGATCGACCTGCCGAGCGTGGCGAAGAGCTCGCAGGCCAAGGAGACGCCGATCAGCGTCGAGGTCAAGGCGGACAAGAGCGTCACCGTCAAGGACACCAAGAACAACACCGAGCGCAAGGCGACGTTGAAGGAAGCGGCCGGTATCGTGCAACAGATGCAGGGCGGCGACCCCGAGCGGCCGGTCGTGATCTCGGGTGACAAGAAGGTCGAGTACGACGCCATCATGCAACTGATGGACGGCCTGAAGCAGCAGGGCATCGCGCGGGTCGGTCTGGCGGTGCAGCCGAAGACATGACGACCGCCGCCACGATGACCGCTTCGGCGATGACGCGCCCGTCTGCGGTCCCGCAGTCGGGCGGCAGCGGTCGCGCGATCGCGCTGGCGGTCGTCATGCATCTCCTGCTCGGCGCGCTGCTGTTCTTCGGCATCCGCTGGCAGAGCAGCGCGCCGGCCGTGATCCAGGCGGAGCTGTGGAGCGCGACGCCGCAGGTCGCTGCACCCGCACCGCGGCCCGTCCCGCCGCCGCCGAAGGTCGAGGCGCCAACGCCGCCTGTCGTGAAGGTGGCGCCCGAGCCGCCGCAGCCGAAGGCCGACATCGTCGAGAAGGTGCCGGCCAGGGTCGAGCCGCCGAAGAAGAAGGAAGTCCCGAAGGTCGAGGTGGTCAAGCCGGCGCCTAAGGTTCAGCCGACGCCGCCCCCGCTGGTCAAAGTCCCACCGAAGCCGAATCCCGAGCTGGCGAAGCTGCTGCAGCAGGCGGCCGTCGAGGCCCCCGCCAAGCCGCCGTCGGAGCTGGCTGCGCTGCTGACGTCGGCCAACAAGGAGTCGACCGGCAAGGACCAACAGACCAGCGGACCGCGCAGCGACCAGAACGGCTACACGGCGAAGCTGCAAGCGGCGATCCGGTCGCAGATGCGCTACCCGGGGACGGCGGCCGGCAATCCGTTCGTGACCGTCAGGATCGAGCAGCTTCCGAACGGAGAAGTGCTCAACGTCGCCATCCTGAAGCGCAGCGGGGTCCAGGCGTTCGACGACGCGGTCGAACGCGCCATCCGCAGCGCGTCGCCGCTGCCCCGACCCACGCAGGGCCCGGCTCCGCGTGAGCTCGAGGTCCAGTACAACATGTACGACAAGAGCTGAACGCCGCTCCTCATCAAGACAGGTTGGATTCGTACATGACGCAACTCATTCGATCGATTTCCATCGCGCTCGCCACCTCGTTGCTCGCACTGATCGGAGCGCCCGGCACGGCCCGGGCCCAGTTGAAGTTCGAGATCTCGGGCCCCGGCGCCAACCAGATCCCGATCGCCACGGCGAACTTCGTGGTCAACGCCAGCACGCCGCAGGACGTCGCGCAGATCGTCCGCGATGACCTGACGCGCAGCGGCCTCTTCAAGAACGTCGACGCCGGGCCGACGCCGCTGTCCGATACGGCCGCCGTCAACTTCGGCGAGTGGAAGGGGCGCGGGGCCGATGCGGTGGTGACCGGCAGCGTCAGCCGTCTCGCCGACGGGCGGCTCGACGTGCGCTTCAAGCTGTACGACACCGGCCGGCAGGCCGACCTCGGCGGCCTCGCGCTGACGTCGACGCAAGGCAACCTGCGGCTGTCGGCGCATCGCGTGTCGGACTACATCTACGAGAAGCTGACCGGCGAGAAGGGCGTGTTCTCGACGCGCATCGCGTACGTGCTGAAGCAGGGGTCGCAGCGCTACCTGCTGCAGGTCGCCGACTCCGACGGCTACAACCCGCAGGACGCACTCGTGTCGCGCGAGCCGATCATCTCGCCGGCCTGGTCCCCGGATGGCACACGCCTCGCGTACGTGTCGTTCGAGGCGCGCAAGCCGGTGATCTACGTGCATTCGGTCGCCACCGGTCAGCGCGTCCCGGTCGCGAACTTCAAGGGCAGCAACAGCGCGCCGGCGTGGTCGCCGGACGGGCGCCAGCTCGCCATCACCCTGACGAAGGACGGCAACTCGCAGGTCTACCAGATCGGCGCCGACGGCTCCAACGCGCGACGTCTAACGCAGTCGAGCGGGATCGACACCGAACCGCAGTACGCGCCGGATGGACAGAGCATCTACTTCACGAGCGACCGGGGCGGCGGCCCGCAGATCTATCGGATGTCGAGCGGCGGCGGCGACGCGCAGCGCGTGACGTTCAAGGGCGACTACAACATCAGCGCGCGCGTGTCGCCGGATGGCAAGAGCCTCGCCTACATCTCGCGGCGGGGTGGACGTTTCCAGTTGTACCTGCTCGACCTCGCTTCAGGCCAGGAGACCCTGCTGACCGACACGTCGAAGGACGAGTCGCCCAGCTTCGCGCCGAACGGCAAGCTGATCCTTTACGCCACCGACATCGGCGGGCGTGGCACGCTGGCGATGGTGTCGTCGGACGGCCGCGTCAAGCAACGCATCACGACCGCGCAGGGAGGTGACGTGCGGGAGCCGACGTGGGGACCGTACCTGCCTTGAGGTTCCGCGGCGAGCAGGCCGCTTGTTGTGTCGGTCGAAGTCTTATCGACCGTTTGAATGTTCTGCCCTATAACGAAATCGACGGAATCACAGTCATCACCCCTCCAAGGAGTAACCCCATGAAGCTCGGCATCAGCTATAGCGTGATCGCAGCCACTCTCGTCGTCCTCGGCGCCTGCAGTACCGGGACCAAGCTCGACACCCCGGCACCCGTGACCGACAGCTCGTCCGGATCGTCCGGCGCCGACGCGAACCGCGTCACCTCGGTCAATGCCGACCAGTCCGGCCTCGACCCGGCGGCCCGTGCGTTGATGGAGAAGAGCATCTACTTCGACTACGACAGCTACGCGGTCAAGGCCGACTACCGCTCGCAGATCGACGCGAACGGCCGCTTCCTGACCGCGAACCGGGCGCGCAAGGTCATCATCCAGGGCAACACCGACGAGCGCGGCGGCAGCGAATACAACCTCGCCCTCGGTCAGAAGCGCGCCGAGGCGGTCCGCAAGCAGCTCGCGCTGGTGGGTGTTCCGGAAAGCCAGATCGAGGCCGTCAGCCTCGGCAAGGAAAAGCCCCGCGCCACGACGCACGACGAGGCCGGATGGGCCGAGAACCGCCGCGCTGACTTCGTCTATCAGGCGCAGTGATGCCGGTGGGTCGTTTCGCTGTCCGATCCGCCATCGCGTCGGCGGCAGCATGGTCGCTGCTCGCCGGCGCTCCCGCGCATGCGGGGTTGTTCGACGACGACGAGGCGCGCAAGGCCATCATCGACCTGCGCAACAAGTCCGACGCGAACCAGCGCGACATCGCGAGCCAGCTCGAGCTGCAGCGACGGAACCAGGCCGATGTGACGAACCAGATCGACGGGTTGCGGCAGGAGATCGCGCGGCTGCGGCAGGAAGAAGC
>CAXTPX010000275.1:0-5016 GCA_964246005.1 uncultured Burkholderiaceae bacterium
GAGACCGTCGTCTCCATCACGCGGTCGCCGAAGACGCGACGACCCGCGGACGCGCCTGCACTGCCGGCGACGACCATCAACGGCAGCAGATGTTCCTCGCGCGGATGCGAGAGGCGACCCTCCGGCTGCTCGGCCCACCGAGCGAGCGCCCCGGCTCGCGCGTCGGGGTCGACGATCGCGACCGTCTCTTCCAGCCACGCATCGAAGCGGTCGGACACCGGACCGAACGCCGCGTTGCCGTAGCCGCGCATGTTGTGGAAGCTCATGCCGCTGCCGACGATGAAGACCCCGTCGTCGCGCAGCGTCCGCAACGCCCGGCCGACCGCGTCGTGCTCGGCCGGGTCGAGGCCGGCGCGCAACGAGAGCTGGACGACGGGGATGTCCGCATCCGGCGCCATCAACATCAACGGGATGAACACACCGTGGTCGTAGCGGCGGTCCGGGTCGGACGCGGTGGGCAGCCCCGCCTCGGCCAGCAATGCGCCGACGCGTGCGGCGAGCGCCGGGTCGCCACCGGGCGCGTAGCGCAGCGCGTAGGTATGCGGCGGGAAGCCGCTGTAGTCGAACAGCAGGCCGGGATCGACACCGCTGCCGACGGTGAAGCGCGGTTCCTCCCAATGCGCCGAGACCATCAGGATCGCGGACGGCTTCGCAGGGAGGGTCGTGATGGCGTCGCGCAGGTAGTCGCCCAGGCGCTGCCACGTCGCGGGCGGGGTCCAGTCCATGAAGAAGCACGGACCGGCGCCGTGCGGAACGTACAGCGTCGGCATGCGGATCATCGCGACCTCGGAGCGGGGCGTTCGCTGCGACGCGATCAGTACACGTCGCCGTTCTCGCCGGCCTTCCTGTCTTCGTACGGCGCGACCACGCGGCGCTGGAACTCGGCCTTGCAACTGTCGAGCGCGCCGACGACGGCGTTCAGGTGCTCGTAGCGCAGACCCTTCGCGTCGATGTAGGCCTTCGCCATCAACGAGATCATGTAGTTGAGATCGCCGGCACTGGTCTTGTCGTCGATGGCGGCGGCGATCGCGTCGGTCGCCGGTTTCAGCTTGGCGCGCTCGGCGGGGAGGATGTACGGCATGGGAAGAATCCTTGGATCGGTGGTCCCGCATTATCGCTGCGCTCAGGTGCGCATGATCTCCTTGACGATCGGCCATTGACGACGACTGACCGGCAGGCGCTCGGCCACGTCGCGCAGTGTGACGACCCAGTGCGGCTCGCCGAGGCTGTCGCCTTCGACGCTCTCGACCCGCTCGAAGCCGGAGATCGCACGGCGCGCGACCAGCGCGTTGCGATGGACCCGCACGAAGCGGTCGGCGAACTCGTTCTCGAGATCGACGAGCGGCTCTTCGGTCAGGTACTCGCGATCGGCGGTGCGGATCGTGATGTACTTGAGCTCGGCCTTCAAGTACACGATGTCGGCGATCGGGATCAGCATCACGCGCCCGCGCTCGACCACCGCGATCGTGTCGCGCGTGCGGCCCTGCGATGCGCCCGAGTCGCGCGCCGCGGCGGCGATCGCCGGCTTCTGCACGGCCGCCATCGACCGCACGCGCTTGAGGGCGTCGAGGAGGCGCGCGGCGCGCACCGGCTTCATGAGGTAATCGAGCGCGTGGACCTCGAAGGCCTTCACCGCGTACTCGTCGAACGCGGTCACGAAGATGATCGCCGGCGGGTCGGGCAGGGCGCCCAGGTGCTGCGCGAGCTCGATGCCGGTCATGCCGGGCATCTGCACGTCGATGAGCGCGATGTCGGCCGGCGCCTCGGCCAGTCGATCGAGCGCACTGCGACCGTTGGCCGCGTCGCCGATCAGCGTGTGCGGAAACTCGGCGGCGATGTCCGACAGCAGGTCGGCCATGCGCGTGCGAGCGGGCGCCTCGTCGTCGACGATCAGGATGCGTGGGGGCTCGTCATTCATGGGGGTCGGTCGTCGGGATCGAGGCGTGCGATCGCATCATGCCGCAGCCCTTCCGCCGCGCGGTGCACGGCGCCGCTCCGCCGGCAGGCGGATGCGCACGACGTAGCGACCGTCGCGGACGCTGCTCTCGATGTTCGCCTCGAGGTCGTGCACGAGCGCGAGGCGTTGGCGGACGTTGTCGAGACCGATGCGGTTGCCGCGCGTCGCCTCGGCCGCTGCATCGCCCTGCCAGGGATTGGTGATGCCGATGTCGATGTAGCGTCCGGTGCGGCCGATGTCGATGTCGATCGTGCCGGCGCCCATCGCCGGCTCGATCCCGTGGTGGACCGCGTTCTCGATCAGCGGCTGCAGCAGCAGCGTGGGCACCAGCGCACCGAGCGCGGCGTCGTCGACCCGCCAGTTGGCGGTCAGGCGATCGCCGAGGCGCAGTTGCTCGATCGCGAGGTACTGCTTGCACAACGCGATCTCGTTCCCGAGCGGTACGCGCTCGCGACTGTCGCGCATCAATACGCGAAACAGGTCCGCGATGTCCTCGAGCACCGTCTCCGCGCGTCGCGGGTCCGACCGGATCAGGCCGAGCGCGGCGTTCAGGCTGTTGAACAGGAAGTGGGGCCGGATGCGCGACTGCAGCGCCTGCAGTTGCGCCTCGGCGAGTGCCGGCGAGTAGGCGCGTTCGCGCAGCTTCGCCCAGTACAGCACCGACGCGGCGAGCAGCGTCGCGAACAGGGCGCCCCGCCACGAGCGCACCGGATCGGAGACGAGAAGGTCGCCGATGGTCCTCTCGGCGATGTACGTCAGCACGGCGGGGAGCAGCAGCGGGACGGCGAACTGCAGCCGGTCGGGCCAGCGCCACGTGACGCGCCGGATCAGGCAGCCGAAGAGCAGGCTCGCGATCAGCACCGGCTCGACCACCATGGCGAGGCGCAGCCACTGGTCGAGCCACTGCGCGGTGGACGCGACCCGCAGCGCGGCCACGCAGAAGAACAGCGTGTTGATCGCGATCACGATGCGCAGCATCAGCCCGAGGTTGCACCAGTCGGGCACGGGGCTGTCGACCGCGAGGGCGGTCTCCTCGAGCGTCTCGTCGATCGCTTCGGGGGGCGCGGCGGGCGCGCCCCGGGACGCATCGATCGAACGCGCGCCGGCCGGGCCGAGCGCCTGGGGGCCGATGCCGGCAACGGGGGTCGCTGCCAATGGCTGACTTATACTTTCGAGGCTCACGTCGTCGCCCGAATTCGCTCGATCCCGCTCGTTACGCACGTCCCGCCGGGCAGCTCCCACGCCGTGGTCGCGGACCCATCCCGGGTCCTCCTGACCCGCCGAAGATAATGACAGAACAATTCTCGCGCAAGGCCGAGGCCTGGTCCGCGCGCTTCGCCGAGCCGATGTCCGCGCTGCTGAAGCGCTACACCGCGTCGGTGTCGTTCGATCAGCGGCTCGCGTTCGTCGACATCGAGGGTTCGCTCGCGCATGCCGAGATGCTGCATCACGTCGGCCTCCTGACCGACGCCGATCATGCATCGATCGTCGCCGGCATGGCGACGATCCGCGGCGAGATCGAGGCGGGCGCGTTCGCCTGGTCGATCGACCTCGAGGACGTGCACCTCAACATCGAGCGGCGCCTCACCGACCTGGTCGGCGATGCGGGCAAGCGCCTGCACACGGCCCGCTCGCGCAACGACCAGGTGGCGACCGACCTGCGGCTGTGGCTGCGCGGCGCGATCGATGCGTTGCAGTCGCGGCTCGTCGCGGTACAGAGCGCGCTCCTCGATCTGGCCGATGGCCATGCCGACACGATCCTGCCCGGGTTCACGCACATGCAGGTCGCGCAGCCGGTCACGTTCGGGCATCACCTGCTCGCGTACGTCGAGATGTTCGCGCGCGACGCGGAGCGCTTCGCCGACTGTCGCAGGCGCGTCAACCGGCTGCCGCTCGGCGCGGCGGCTCTGGCCGGCACCAGCTTTCCGATCGACCGCGAGCGGGTCGCGCGCACGCTCGGCTTCGACGACGTATGCCACAACTCGCTCGACGCCGTCTCCGATCGCGACTTCGCGATCGAATTCACGTCGGCTGCGTCGCTCGCGATGATGCATCTGTCGCGACTGTCCGAAGAGCTGGTGCTGTGGATGAGTCCGCGCTTCGGCTTCATCGACATCGCCGACCGCTTCTGCACCGGCTCGTCGATCATGCCGCAGAAGAAGAATCCCGACGCGGCCGAGCTCGCACGTGGCAAGACCGGTCGCGTGTACGGCGACCTGATGAGCCTGCTGACGCTGATGAAGGCCCAGCCGCTGACGTACAACAAGGACAACCAGGAAGACAAGGAGCCGCTGTTCGACGCGGCCGACACGCTCGACGACACGCTCGCGATCTTCGCCGAGATGATCGCGGGCATCACCGTCAAGCCGGACGCGATGCGCACGGCGGCGCGCGAGGGTTTCGCGACCGCGACCGATCTCGCCGACTATCTCGTCAGGAAGGGCCTGCCGTTCAGGGATGCGCACGAGGCGGTGGCGCACGCGGTGCGCGTGTGCGCCGATCGCGGCGTCGATCTCGCGGACCTGTCGCTCGCCGCGTTGCGCGAGGCGGTGGGGCCCGCCGGTGACGTGATCGGCGACGATGTCCACGCGGCGTTGACGCTCGAGGGATCTGTCGCGAGCCGTCGTCATGTCGGCGGCACGGCGCCGCTGCGGGTGCGCGACGAGATCGCGGCGCATCGGCGGCGGCTTTCGAACAAGTAAAAACAATTTACACCGTCGTTCCCACGTACGCGGGAACGACGCGTTCTGGAGATCGCATGGCGAAGCTCATCGTGTTGTACAAGACGCCGACCGACCCTGCCGCGTTCGAACGCTACTACTTCGACACGCACGTCCCGATCGCGAAGAAGATCCCGGGGCTGCTGCGCTACGAGGTCAACGCCGGACCGGTGGCCGGGCCCGGCGGTGCATCGCCGTATCAGCTGATCGCCACGCTCGAGTTCGAATCGATGGCGGTGCTGCAACAGGCGATGGGTTCGGCCGAAGGCCGCGCGGCCGCGGCCGACGTCCCGAACTTCGCGCAGGCCGGGGTCGAGATGCTGATGTTCGACACGAAGG
>CAXTPX010000276.1:0-5006 GCA_964246005.1 uncultured Burkholderiaceae bacterium
GGTGACTGACGCATGAGCAGCGTGACGCTGGCGGTCAGCGATCTGCAGGTCAGCTACGGCGGCGTCCTCGCCGTCGCGAAGGTGGACCTGCACGTCGACGCGGGCGAGATCGTCGCGCTGGTCGGCGGCAACGGCATGGGCAAGTCGACGACGCTGCGCGCGATCGCGGGGCTCAACGACTGCGACCGCGGCTCGATCCGGTTCGATGGCGAGGCGGTGCAGACGGTACCCGCCCATCGACGCGTGACGCTCGGCCTGTCGCTGGTACCCGAAGGCCGACGCCTGTTCCCGCGACTCACGGTCCAGCGCAACCTCGAGCTCGGCGCGTACACGCGCCACGATCGTGCAGAGGTCGCCGCGTCGCTCGAGCGCGTGCTCGCGCTCTTCCCGGTGCTGAAGGATCGTCGCGGCCAGCTCGCCGGCACGATGAGCGGCGGCGAGCAGCAGATGCTCGCGATCGGGCGCGGCATCATGGCGCGGCCGCGCTTCCTGATGCTCGACGAGCCGTCGTGGGGCGTCGCGCCGAAGCTGATCACGCGCATCCTCGAGGCGATCCAGGCGATCAACGCCGAGGGCGTGTCGATCCTGCTGGTCGAGCAGAACGTCGGCAAGGCGCTGTCGATCGCGAACCGCGCGTACGTGATCCAGACCGGCCGGATCGTCCTCGAAGGCAACGCTCGCGACCTGATGAACGACGAGAACGTGAAGAAGGCGTATCTGGGATTGTGATGAGCGACCAGGGCCTTGCAAGCCTCTCACCCGCTGCATTCAGGCGACTTTGCCGCGAGGGCGATTTCACCGGCCCGACCGCCGGCGTCGCACCCGGCCACGTGCAGGCCAACCTGATGATCGTGCCGGCGGCGTTCGCGTTCGACTTCCTGCTGTTCTGCCAGCGCAATCCGAAGCCGTGTCCGATCGTCGAAGTGCTGGAGGCCGGCCGCTACGAACCGACGGTCGCGCCCGGTGCCGACATCCGCAGCGACCTGCCGGGCTACCGCGTCTACCGCGACGGCTCGCTGGTCGACGAGCCGAACGACATAACAGCGTTATGGCGCGACGACCTCGTGACGTTCCTGATCGGCTGCAGCTTCTCGTTCGAGTCCGCGCTGATCGATGCCGGGATCCCGTTGCGGCACGTCGAGCGAGGCCAGAACGTCGCGATGTACCGCAGCTCGATCGACTGCGTACCGGCCGGCGTGTTCCACGGGCCGATGGTCGTCAGCATGCGGCCGATCAAGGCGCGCGACGTCGCGCGGACCGTCGAGATCTGTGCGCGCTTCCCGCAGGTCCACGGCGCGCCGGTCCACGTCGGCGACCCCGCGTCGCTCGGCATCGTCGACCTGGCCCGACCGGACTACGGCGATGCGATCGCGATCGAACCGGGCGAGCTACCGGTGTTCTGGGCCTGCGGAGTCACGCCGCAGGCGGTGGCGATGGCGGCGCGCCTGCCCTGCATCACGCACGCCCCGGGCAGGATGTTCGTCGCCGACACGACGAACGCGTGACGCGTTCGTCCCGCGTCAACCCGTTCGGGACGCAAACGGCGCAGGCGCCTCGGTCTCGCGGGCAACGGCGGCCTTGAATTGTTGCCGTTTGATCAGGTACATCGGAAATCCGACGATCCAGAGCCCGACGGTCACCACCGCCCAGCCCATCGGCCCCATGTTGCCGAGA
This sequence comes from uncultured Burkholderiaceae bacterium, assembly GCA_964246005.1. Lineage (GTDB taxonomy): Bacteria > Pseudomonadota > Gammaproteobacteria > Burkholderiales > Burkholderiaceae_D > CAHJXF01. Next base: position 1,675 of record CAXTPX010000276.1, read on the forward strand.
CCGGTGATGAGGCCCTTTCGAACGCCGATCGTTTTCGCGTCGTAATAGACCCAGATCGCGCTGACGATGATGACGATCCACATCCAGCTCGGCTGATTCACAGGACCTCCTCGTTTGGCGGCGTGGTCGGACCGTAGCAGAGATGCGGGTGAAGCAGAAGCCTCCGTTCGGAGGATGGTGCGAAGCGGGCGCGCCGCTATCTCTGCAACGGACGATCGCTTGTAAACTCCCGACCGTCGCCCGGCACGCCGCTCCAGTCGGGTCATTCCCTTCGTGAAGTCCTCCCGCATGTGCAAGGCAACGGGGCTGTCGCCCATGAACGCATGCGTGTGATCGTCATCGGCGCCGGCATCGTCGGCGTCTGTACCGCCTGGTCGCTGTCCGAGGCCGGATGCGACGTCACGGTCATCGAACGCAACCGCGGCGTCGCGCAGGAGACCAGCTACGGCAACGCCGGGATGGTGGCGCCGGCGTACGTGACGCCGTGGGCCGCACCCGGCATGCCGACGAAGATCCTGTCGATGCTGTTCGCCACCGACTCGCCGGTGCGCTTTCACGCGAGCTTCGATCCGGGACTGTGGCGCTGGGTGGCGCGCTGGCTCGGCGAGTGCCGTGCATCGCACTTCAAGCGCAACAAGGAACGGATGCAGAGGGTCGCGTTCTACAGCCGCGACGTGCTCGCGACGATGCGCCATCGGCACAATCTCTCGTACGAACGCACCGAAGGCCTGCTGCAACTGATGCGGGCCGACCGCGACGTCGCGATGGCGCAGGGCACGATCGCGTTCCTGAAAGAGGCCGGCATCGTGCATCGGGTGCTGAGCGCGGCCGAGTGCCGCGTCGTCGAGCCGGGTCTCTCCGACATCGCATTCGCGGGCGGTATCCACCTCCCCGACGCGGAGACGGGCAACTGCCCGCTGTTCGCGCGGCACGTCAAGAACCTGTGCGAGGAGCGCGGTGTCAAGTTCGAATTCGGCAGCACGGTCGAGCGGGCCGCCACGTCGGGCGATCGCGTCGCGCTGTACGTCCGCAACCGACACGGCCTCGATGAAGTCGCGCCCGATGCCGTCGTGATCGCCGCCGGCATCTCGAGCGCCGAGTTGATGCGGCAGTTCGGCGTCCGCCTGCCGCTGTATCCGGTCAAGGGCTACTCGGCGTCGGTATCGATCCGCGAGCCGACGTTCGCGCCGATCGCATCGGTGATGGACGAGGCGTACAAGGTGGCGATCGTCCGCATGGGCAACCGCATCCGCGTCGCGGGTACGGCCGACATCGGCAGCCGCGCGCTGTCGCTCGAGTCGCGCAACGCCGAGCGCGCGTTCGCGACGTTGCTGAAGGTCGTTCGGGACTGGTTCCCGGGCGCCGCGCAGTATCAGGGCGCGAGCTGGTGGGTCGGCGCGCGGCCGATGCTGCCCGACGGCGCACCGGTGCTCGGCCCGACGCGCCATCCGCGCATCTTCGTCAACGTCGGCCACGGGTCGACCGGTTGGGCGATGGCGCCGGGCTGCGGCCGCATCGTCGCGGACCTGGTACGCGGTCGCACGCCCGAGATCGACCTCGACGGACTGACGATGGCACGCTATGGCTGAACACGAGACACGACAGGTGATCCGCGCGTCGCGCGTGCTGCGCGTCGCCGGCATCCGCCAGCTCGAGACGAAAGGTTCGTCGCTGATGGAACGCGCGGGCCGCGCGATCGCATCGATGGCGATCACGATGGCCGCCGATCGGGCCGGGGCGATCGTGATCCTCGCGGGACCCGGCAACAACGGCGGTGACGCATTGGTCGCGGCGCGCGAGCTGCATCGGCGCGGCATCGACGTTCTCGTGGCGTTGCTCGACGACGAAGCACGCTACGAAGGCGATGCGCTCGGGGCATGGAACGCATGGCTGGCCGTCGCAGGCGCGAGCGCGCGAACGTCGGATCCAGTCGCCGAGTTCGAACAGGCTTCCCTGATCGTGGATGGCCTGTTCGGCATCGGCTTCTCGCGAGCACCCGAAGGCAAGGCCCGCGCGTGGATCGAAGCCGTCAACACCGCGCTCTGCCCGGTGCTCGCGATCGACATCCCGAGCGGCGTCGACGCGGACACCGGCCGCGTCGCGGACATCGCGATCGACGCGGACCGCACGATCTCGTTCATCGCTCGCAAGCCCGGCCTGCACACCGGCGACGGCGTCGACCACTGCGGCGAGGTCGCGATCGACCTGCTCGGTCTCGATACGGACGACCCGATGTTCGAGGTCGGCGACCTCGGCGCCCTCAATCGGCCGGCGCTCTTCACGCACGCGTGGAAGCCACGCCGGCTGAACAGCCACAAGGGTACCTACGGCAGCGTCGCCGTGGTCGGCGGGCACGCGGGCATGGTCGGCGCCGCCCTCCTCGCGTCACGCACGGCGCTGCACAGCGGCGCCGGCCGCGTGTACGTGCGCCTCCTCGCGAAGCACGCACCCGGCTTCGACGTACTGCAGCCCGAGCTGATGCTGCGAAGCTCGCTCGACGGCGTCGACGCGAACGCGCATGCGATCGGGCCGGGCCTCGGCAGCGATGACGCTTCGATCGCCGCGCTCGAAGGAGGCCTTGGAACACCGAAGGCGCTGGTGCTCGATGCGGACGCGTTGAACCTCATCGCGAAGGACGCGACGCTGGCAACCCGGCTTGCCGCCCGTCCTGCGCAGGGCTTGCCGGCCGCGGTGCTGACGCCGCATCCGCTCGAAGCGGCGCGCCTCCTCGGTGTCGACGTCGACGAAGTACAGCGCGATCGCATCGCGGCGGCCACGACGCTGGCGCGACGGCTCGGTAGCGTCGTCGTCCTGAAAGGCGCGGGCAGTATCGTGGTCGATCCGTCCGGCGTATGGGTCATCAACACGACCGGCAACCCGGCGCTCGCGACCGGCGGCACCGGCGACGTGTTGTGCGGGCTGGTCGCGGGCTTGCTCGCGCAAGGCCTGCCGCCGCTCGACGCGGCGCGCGCCGCGACGTGGGTGCACGGGACCGCGGCCGACGACCTGGTGCGTGACGGCATCGGGCCGGTCGGCCTGGTCGCGTCCGAACTGATCCCCGCGATCCGGACCGTCCTGAATCGACTCAGCCGCAAGTGAGACCGTGGCGCTCGTGCCATTCGGCGAGCGATTCCTTCGGCCACTGATCGAAGTGTCGATGACCCTTTCCTTCGGGGACGTCGACCCAGTCGGCCACGTAATCGAGTGCGGCTTCGACGACCTCGGGCGGCTTCGGCAGCGGCGTGTCGATCGCGGACGCGTGCGGATGGATCAGGTCCGGCCAGCGCGGATCCCACAGCCACAGCGCGCTGCCGCACTTCAGGCAGAAGCGA
>CAXTPX010000277.1:0-5005 GCA_964246005.1 uncultured Burkholderiaceae bacterium
GATCGAGTCGCGTGCGCGCACCGCCGCGTACAGCGGGTTGATCGCCGCGCCGGGGACGCCGAACGCATGAGTCACCCCTTCCTTCTCCATCACCAGCACCGCCGCCATCGCGGCCTTCATCTTCGCCATCGTCGTCTCCCGGTCTGTTGTCATCGATGATCTCGTCGATGACCGATGTTGCGAATGTCGGGCCGTGCGGGGAACGTGCTTCGGCGGCATTCCGCGTATTCCCAAATGGAATGACAAGCGTCGCGTTCGTCCGCACAATCGGCTGCATGGATCGCATCCAGGCCGTTCGGCTCTTCATCCGTGTCGTGGACCTCGGCTCGTTCAGCAAGGCGGCCGCCGAGCTCGGCGTCGGGCAACCGGCTGCGACGAAGATGGTGGCGCAGCTCGAGAAGCGGCTGGGCTCGCGCCTCGTCCACCGCTCGACGCAGGGCGTGGTGCCGACCGAGATCGGCCTCTTGTACTACGAGAAGTGCAGGCTGATCGCGCATCACGTCGACGAAGCGGAAAGCGTCGCGACGCTGATGCAGTCGCAACTGCAGGGCGGCTTGCGGATCAGCACGTCGGTCGCGTTCGGGCGGCGCGTCCTGGTGCCGCTGATGGTGCGGTTCATGCGCGACCATCCGCGCCTGCAGATCGACCTGACGTTCGACGATCGCTACGTCGGACTGGTGGAGCAGGGCATCGACGTCGCGGTGCGGATGGGCCGGCTCGCCGACTCGTCGCTCGGTGCGAAGTACCTCGGGATCAATCCGTGGGTGGTCGTGGCGGCGCCCGAGTACGTGACGGCGCGCGGCATGCCGCGACATCCGTCGGAACTCGCGGGCCACGACGCGTTGATCTACACCACGGTGCAGGGCGATGCGCGCTGGCACTTCACGGGCGCCGATGGTGGCGCGTTGTCGGTGCCGCTCCAGGGACCGCTGCGTTCGAACAACCTGTCCGCGCTGCTCGCCGCGAGCCGGGCCGCGATGGGCGTGGCGGCGCTGCCGTGCTACGTCGCGGAGGAGTCGCTGCGTAGCGGCGCGGTCGTGCCGCTGCTCGCCGACTGGGCACTGCCGGTCCAGGAGATGCACGCCGTCTACGCCTCGCCGCGACTGGTACCGGCCAAGGTAAGCAGCTTCGTCGAGTGGCTGCAGGGTCAGTTCGCCGGCGACTGGTGGGCTTCGAAAAAGCGGTCCTTCGTCCTATAGGACAGAGGCCGGCGCGCGTTCACGCTGCGAAGCCTCGCACTCTCGCAATGAATGGAGCTTCGATGAAAACACGTGTTCTCGGGACGGGCGGTCCGACCGTCTCCGCGATCGGCCTCGGCTGCATGGGCATGTCCGAGTTCTATGGCACCGCCGACCAGGCGGAGGCCGAGGCGACCGTCCGCCGCGCCATCGACCTCGGCGTGACGTTGCTCGACACGGCCGACATGTACGGGCCGTTCACCAACGAGGAGCTGGTCGGGCGCGCGATCGCCGGTCGGCGCGACGAGGTCGTGCTCGCGACCAAGTTCGGCAACATGCGCGGCCCGAACGGCGAGCGGCTCGGCATCAGCGGCCGTCCCGACTACGTACGGCAGGCTTGCGAGGACTCGCTCAGGCGCCTGAAGGTCGACGTCATCGACCTCTATTACCAGCATCGCGTCGACCCGAACGTTCCGATCGAGGACACGATCGGCGCGATGGGCGAACTGGTGACGGCGGGCAAGGTGCGCTTCCTCGGGATGTCCGAAGCCGCGCCCGAGACGCTCGAACGCGCGCTCGAGGTCCATGCGATCCACGCGCTGCAGACCGAATACTCGCTGTGGTCGCGCGACCCCGAGGAAGAACTGCTGCCGCTGTGCGACAAGTACGGCATCGCATTCGTGCCGTACAGCCCGCTCGGCCGGGGCTTCCTGACCGGCCGCTTCAAGAGTCCGGCGGACCTGCCGGCGAGCGACTTCCGCAGCAGGAATCCCCGCTTCCAGGGCGACAACTTCGCGAAGAATCTCGATGTCGTGACGAAGGTCGGCGAGATCGCGAAGGAGAAGGGCTGCACGCCGGCGCAGCTCGCGCTCGCGTGGCTGCTCGCGCAGGGCGACAACATCGTGCCGATTCCCGGGACCACCCACCGCGCGCGTCTCGAAGAGAACGTCGGCGCCGTCGATGTCGTGCTCGACGCCGACGACCTCGCGCGCATCGAGGCGGTCGCCCCACAGGGCTTCGCGGCAGGGACGCGCTATGACGAAGTGGGGATGCGAACGGTCAACAGGTGAGCCGTCGTTCCCGCGCCGCGGAACCCAGTGACATGAAATTGCCGACACGGACAGACGTCGCTGGGCTCCCGCCTTCGCCGGAGCGACGCTCCGGCGCTTGAGCGACAATCAACTTCCTGATCCGACGTGTCGGGTCGCTTGCGGAGCAAGCAGTGGCCACACCCATCACCTGCATCGAAGACCTGCGCCTCCTCGCGAAGAAGCGGGTCCCGCGGATGTTCTACGACTACGCCGACTCGGGGGCGTGGACCGAGTCGACCTATCGCGCGAACGAGTCCGACTTCGCGCGCATCAAGCTGCGCCAGCGCGTGGCCGTCGACATGACCGACCGCACGCTGGCCTCGACGATGATCGACCAGGCGGTCGCGATGCCGCTCGCGCTGTCGCCGACCGGCCTGACCGGCATGCAGCACGCTGACGGCGAGATCCTCGCGGCGCGCGCGGCCGAGAAGGCGGGCGTGCCGTTCACGCTGTCGACGATGAGCATCTGCTCGATCGAGGATGTCGCGAAGGCGACGACCGTGCCGTTCTGGTTCCAGCTCTACGTGATGAAGGACCGCGAATTCATCGGCCGGCTGATCGATCGTGCGAAGGCGGCGCGCTGCAGCGCGTTGATGCTGACGCTCGACCTGCAGATCCTCGGACAGCGGCACAAGGACGTGAAGAACGGCCTCTCCGCACCGCCGAAGCCCACGTTCGCGAACCTCGTCAACCTCGCGTTGAAGCCGCGCTGGTGCCTCGGCATGCTGGGTACGAAGCGCCGTACCTTCGGCAACATCGTCGGGCATGCGACCGGCGTCGGGGACGTCGGTTCGCTGTCGTCGTGGACCGCCGAGCAGTTCGATCCGAAGCTGTCGTGGGACGACGTGCGATGGATCAAGGACCGCTGGGGCGGCAAGCTCATCATCAAGGGCGTGCTGGATCCGGAAGACGCGGAGAAGGCCGCGCTGTTGGCCGAGTCGGGCGTCGCCGATGCGCTGATCGTGTCGAACCACGGCGGCCGCCAGCTCGACGGCGCCCTGTCGTCGATCGCGGCGCTGCCGCCGATCGTCGAGGCGGTGGGCAAGCGCATCGAGGTGCTGATGGACGGCGGCATCCGCTCGGGCCAGGACATCATCAAGGCCGTCGCGCTCGGTGCGAAGGGCGTGTTCATCGGACGCGCGTTCCTGTACGGGCTCGGGGCGATGGGCGAGGCCGGCGTCACCGCGTGCCTCGACGTGTTGCGGAAGGAGCTCGACGTGACGATGGCGCTGTGCGGCCTGCGCGACATCCGCCAGGTCGACCGAAGCATCCTGGTGCCGGGCACCTATCCGTCGGCCGAAGGCGCAGGCCGCTTCGCTGCGACCAGCGACCAGGGCGGCAGGGCCGCGCCGGCGCCGGTGCACCAGCGCGAACCCGGGTACGACCCGCTGGTTGCCGAAACGACCTCGTGAGGCGTCGAAGGTCGCCGTCCGCCTTGCGGGGGCCTGCAGAGTCGCAACGGCTGGCGGCCAATAGGCTAGTGGACTGTAACGGACGATCGACAGCGCCTGGCAAGCGGCTCACGTGCCGATGCGGCGTTGCTCGTCGTCGCCATGGCAGGGGACATGACGCCTCCCGCCTTGCCTCGACACGCGATCCACTCACCAGACACGGCCGCTTCATCCGTTACAGTTCATTAGATGGTGCGATGTCGTCGATGAAGCGTTGCCTTACGCTCGCGTGGTTTTCGGCCGACTCGTCGAGAAGTCCCTGACGGCGGCCTGCGCTCGGTCAGGACGTGATCATGGCCATCGCGCTCGGCACCATGGCGGTTTCGCATAGTCGCGCCAGCATTTCCCCAGATTGACGACGAACAGTGTCGGATTAATTGACGTTGCCTGCCCATTTGATTCAGGTCGTGCGGAATTACCGCATATAAACAAAGCTGTCGTACCGCGCCGCGAAATTGGCACGCCCTTTGCACGCCGCTCCCACGCATCGTTGGAGCGCAAATTTCGGCGATCCCGATGAGCTAGGAAACGATATAAGGCCTCGTGACAGGTGGGCTTGTCGTTCCCTCGTCGACATCTGTCAGGAGAATGAAAATGCGCAAGGCATTGGGGAAACTGATTCTGGTCGTGATGGCGCTGGCCGGTACGGAGGCCGCGTTCGGTGGAGTCGTTCTCACGCAACTCAACCCCACGGTGCTCGACACGACGGGCATATCGTTCGTCGGCGATCCTGCGCTGATCGAGTTCGTAAACCTCGAACCATTCGCGGTGGACATTTACTGGATCAACTATTCCGGAGATCGCGTGTTCTACAACACGATCGGCGTGGGCGGCTCGTACTATCAGGGCACTTTCATCACGCATCCCTGGATCGCAGCGCAGGTCGGCAGCGGCGACACGCTGGTACAAGGCACGGGTTTGCTGTTGGACGGATTCCTGGCGCAGACGGTGAATCCGAGCCAGTCGACCGCCGCGGCCGATATCGCGTACATCGGCGTGCTTCCAACCTCGGTGCCGGAACCGTCGGTCCTGTTGCTGTCGTTAGTCGGAGCGGGTGCGTTGGGAGCCGCTCGTTCACGCCGTCGTCGCAGCGCATTCGTCCCCGACTAACCGCGTCCCCGCGACGGCGTCGTTGCGAAGAACGCAGAAGGCGACTTGCCGAAGCGTCGTTTGAACATTGCCGAAAACGCGCTCTGGCTGCTGTAGCCGAGTTCGGCGGCCACGCGTGACATCGGCCATCCGCGCGCGACCAGTGGCGCGGCATGCGCGAGTCGCATCTGCTGGC
>CAXTPX010000278.1:0-4997 GCA_964246005.1 uncultured Burkholderiaceae bacterium
GTCCCAGATCGACAACAGGACCTCAACGCCCTCGCCCGGATCGGCGGCCACCGCCGCAGGCTGGCCCTGGACCGGCGGCGCGTGCATCGGAGCGTCGCGAACGACGAGCAATACGCCGTCGGCCGCGAGGAAGTCCTCGCGCGTGCGCAGGTGCCCGGGACGGCTCATCGTGTCGCGTCGACGCGCTCGCCAAGCAAGTCGGCCGCCTTGCGTACCGCGGCGACGATCTCGACGTGCGCGCCGCAGCGGCAGAGGTTGTGCGACAACGCGCAGCGGATCTGCGCATCGGTCGGCCGCCGCGTGTGCGACAACAGCGCGACCGTCGCCATGATCATCCCGTTCAGGCAGTAGCCGCACTGCGCGGCATCCCCGTCGATGAACGCCTGCTGCACCGGGTGCGGTCGATCACCGATCGCGAGGCCCTCGAGCGTGACGACCTCGCGACCGTCGACCCCCTGCGCCGGAATCACGCACGACCGTGCCGCGACGCCGTCGACCAGCACCGTGCACGCGCCGCACTGCCCGAGTCCGCAACCGTACTTCGGCCCGTTCAGGCCGAGATCGTTGCGCAGCACGTGCAGCAGCGTCGCGTGATCGTCGACGTCGACGAAGGCGGTCCGGCGGTTGACGTTCAGCGCGATTCGATGCGACCGCTCCGACGCTATGTCAGACACTGAGGTAAGCCCGCCGCACGTCGTCGGCGTCCGCCAGCGCGGCCATCGTGCCCTGCCAGCGGATCTGTCCCTTCTCGAGCACGTACGCGCGATCCGAGACCAGCTCGGCGAAGTGCATGTTCTGCTCCGACAACAGGATGCTCACGCCCTCGGCCTTCAACGCGAGGATCATGTTCGCCATCTGCTCGACGATCAACGGCGCGACGCCTTCCGACGGCTCGTCGAGCAGTACGCAGTACGGGTTGCCCATCAGCGTTCGCGCGACCGTCAGCATCTGCTGTTCGCCGCCGCTCATGCGGCCGCCGTGCCGGTCCGGCATCTCGCCCAGGTTGGGGAACAATGTAAAGAGTCTTTCCTCGGTCCACAGCGGCGCCGGCGTGCCGTCGGCCCACGTGCGCGCCGGTTGGCGGCCCACCTCGAGGTTCTCCCGCACGGTCAGGTCCCCGAAGACGCGCCGGTCCTCGGGCACGTAGCCGAGGCCGAGCCGTGCGACGTCGTGCGGGGAGGCTGTCGACACGTCGCGGCCGAGGAAGCGGATGCTGCCGCGGCGCTTGGCCATCATCCCCATCAGCGCCTTCAGCGTGGTCGACTTGCCGGCGCCGTTGCGGCCCATCAGCGCCACGACTTCGCCGCGCCGCACGTCGAGGTCGATGCCGTAGAGGATCTGCGCGGCGCCGTACCAGGCGTCGAGTGCCCTGGCTTCGAGGAGCGGGGGCGCGGGGGTCATGCCCGCGAATGTCGAGAGGTGAAAGGCCACGTCGCTGGGTTCCCGCGTTCGCGGGAACGACGAGGCCCTGCTGTCCGTCGTTCCCGCGAAGAGCCTGCCCCGGCAGCGGGCTCGGGCCGGAACGGGAACCCGGTGTTGTTCGCGCGACCCATCACGTCACGTCCGCCTTCGCCTTCTCGAACGTCTTCCCCGACCCGAAGTACACCTCCTGCACCTTCGGATGGTCGCGGATCTCCGTGGGCCGTCCCTCGGCGATCAGTCGGCCGCGCGCCAGCACGATGATGCGATCGGCATGGGTGAACACGACGTCCATGCTGTGCTCGGTGAACAGCACCGCCATGCGCCGCTCGACGACGAGGCGCTTCGTCAGCGCCATCAGGTCGTTGCGTTCGGCAGGCGCCATGCCGGCCGTGGGCTCGTCCATCAACAGCAGCTTCGGCGCGTTGGCCATCGCGATCGCGAGTTCGACCCGCTTCACGTCGCCGTACGCGAGCACGCTGCAGGGGCGGTCGGCCTGCGCCTTCATGCCGACCTGGTCGAGCAGCGTCAGCGCGTCGTCGCGTCGATGGTCCGCGGCCCTGGTGAAGAACGAGTACACCTTCGCGTCGGCGGACAGCAACGCCATCTGCACGTTCTCGACGACCGTCAACGATGCGAAGGTCTCGGCGATCTGGAACGTACGGCCGACACCGCGACGCCAGATGTCGCGCGGCTTGCGGCCGATCAGCTCGGCGCCGTCGAACAGGATCGACCCGCTGTCGGCGCGCAGTTGCCCGTTGACCATGTTGAAGGTCGTCGACTTGCCTGCCCCGTTCGGTCCGATCAACGCGAGCAGTTCGCCTTCGGCGAGGGAGAACGTGATGCCGTCGACCGCGCGCACGCCGCCGAACGACTTGCCGAGTCCCGTGACTTGGAGCAGCGTCATGCGGACGATCCGCGCAGACGATGGACCAGCGCGCCGATCGAACCTGCGATGCCCTGCGGGAACACCAGCACGAGCAGCAGCACGATGCCGCCGAGCAATGCGCGCCAGTAGTCCGTGTTGCGCGCGACCGTGTCCTGCAGCCACGTGAACGACACGGCGCCGACGATCGGGCCGGCCAGCGTCTGCAGCCCGCCGAGCAGCACCATCACGAGGCCGTCGACCGAGCGGCTCACCGAGATCGTGTCCGGCGAGATGCTGCCTTTCGAGAACGCGTAGAGGCCGCCGGCGAGTCCCGCGAATGCGGCGGCGATCGTGAACGCGACCCACTGCACGCGCTTGACGTCGATGCCGATGGCGTCGGCACGCAGCGGCGAGTCGCGCCCGGCCCGCATCGCGTAGCCGAACGGCGAGAACAGGATGCGGCGCGTCGCCAGGACACCGCCCGCGACCAGCGCGAGCGTCAGGTAGTAGTACGCGCGCTTGTCCGCGAGCCACGGCGCGGGCCAAACGCCGGTCAGCCCGTTGCTGCCGCCGGTGAAGTCGTCCCACTGGAACACGACCGACCACACGATCTGCGCGAACGCCAGCGTCAGCATCGCGAGATACACGCCCGACAGGCGGACGCAGAACCAGCCGAACACGAGCCCGCCGACGATGGCTGCGATCGGGGACAACAACAACGCGGCTTCCATCGGCAGGTCGAGCGCGCGCACCGCGAGTGCCGCGCCGTACGCACCGAGGCCGAAGTACGCGGCATGGCCGAACGAGTGCAGTCCCCCCGGGCCCATCATGAAGTGCAGGCTGACCGCGAACAGCGTCGCGGTCAGCAGGTCGATCGCGAGCACCGTGAGGTACGGCGAGGTCGCGGTCGCGAGCGGCCATGCGAGCAGCACGGGAAGCAGCGCCCAGACCGCCACCCGCAGGGGCCGATCCGCGCGCGCCAGCGGTGCCTCGGCGGGTGCGGCGCTGCGGGAAGCGGCCTGCGGGCGTCCCATCAACCCCCACGGCCGGACCACCAGCACGACCGCCATCACGAGGAACTCGACGACCAGGGTCAGCTTCGAGAACGAGAACGAGAAGCCCATCACGTCGACCGTCCCGATGCCGACGCAGATCGCCTTGACCTCGGCGATCAGCAGCGCGGCGACGTACGCGCCGGGGATCGAGCCCATGCCGCCCACGACCACGACGACGAACGCATCGCCGATGGTCGAGAGGTCGAGCCCGAGGTTGGCGGGCTCGCGCGGCAGCTGCAGCGCGCCGCCGAGGCCGGCCAGCATCGTGCCGAGCGCGAACACCGCGGTGAACAGCCACGCCTGGTCGACGCCGAGCGCACCGACCATCTCGCGGTCCTGCGTGGCCGCGCGCACCAGCGTGCCCCAGCGCGTCTTCGTCAGCAGCAGCCACAGGAGGCCGAGCACGACCGGTCCGACGACGATCAGCAAGAGGTCGTAGGTCGGGAAGCGGCGGCCGAGGATGTCGATCGCGCCGGCGAAGCCCGGCGCACGCGGGCCGAGCAGGTCCTCGGGTCCCCAGATCCACAGCGCCGCATCCTTGATGACGAGCAGCAGCGCGAACGTGGCGAGGAGCTGGAACAGTTCGGGTGCGCGATACACGCGTCGCAGCAACAGGATCTCGACCAGCGCGCCGATGATGGCGACGGCGACCGGGGCGAGCAGCAGCGCGGGCCAGTACCACGCGCTGCCGGACCACGACGACGCGCGGTCGGTCAGCGTGTAGGCGAGGTAGATGCCGAGCATGTAGAACGAGCCGTGCGCGAAGTTGACGATGCGCGTGACGCCGAAGATCAGCGACAGGCCCGCGCCGACGAGGAACAGCGATGACGCGCCGGCGAGGCCGTTGAGGAGCTGGACGAGGAAGCCGGAGAGGGTCATCGAGCTCGTCGTTCCCGCGAAAGCGCAAACCCGGTGACGTCGGGTGACGAAGCGAAGACCGAACGACGACACCGGGTTCCCGCGTTCGCGGGAACGACGGTGAGGAAAGCCGCGCAGCTCTTCGATTCCCTCGTCCCGGGAAAGATGGACCCAGATTGCCCTTCATCACTTTGCGACGAACTCGGACCCCGGCTTGCGCCGCGGTGACGGTGCTTCGAGCGGCGACCATTCCAATCCCGTCGTTCCCGCGCACGCGGGAACCCCGCGACGTTGGGTGCCGGAGCGCAGACCGAGCAACGACACCGGGTTCCGGCCTTCGCGGGAACGACGAGTCTCACTCCGCCGCCCGCAGCTTCTTCACCTCCGCATCCGACGGCAGGAACTTCGCGCCGTCGAGATATCGGTAATCCACCATCACGCCCTTCCCACCGTCGTTCTTCGTGCGCCCGACGAACGCGCCCATCGTCGACTGGTGGTCCTGCGTCCGATAGCTGATCTTCCCGAACGGCGACTCGACTACCAGACCACCGAACGCGGCGACCAGCTTCTCCGTGTCCGTGCCCTTCGCCTTCTTCATGCCGGCCGCGAGCGACTTGATCATCGTGTAGCCGACCACCGAGCCGAGCCGCGGATAGTCGTTGTACTTCGCGTGGTACGCGAGGAAGAACGCCTTGTGTTCCGGCGTCTGGATGCCGTACCACGGGTAACCCGTCACGATCCAGCCGTTGGGCGTCTCGTCCTTCAACGGGTCGAGATATTCGGGCTCGCCGGTCAAC
>CAXTPX010000279.1:0-4978 GCA_964246005.1 uncultured Burkholderiaceae bacterium
CGGCTCCGCGTCGGCGGCTTCGCTGATCGCGGCCCAACCGAGAGCCGCGGCATCGGGCGGCCTGTTTTCGGCGGCCGGGCTGCAGAACCAGCAGAACATCATCGGGGTGGCGGCCTTCATCGGCATCGTCGTGCTCGTATCGGTCTCTGCCTTCGCGACCTCGGCTGCGGCAGAAGCCGAGGCGCCCGATGCCCTGGTCAGGCGCGTATCGAGCGATGTCCTCGCGACCGTCAAGGCGGACCGATCGATCCAGGCAGGCGACGTCAACCGAATCGTCGCGCTCGTCAACGACAAGATCCTGCCGTTCTTCGACTTCGAGCGGATGACGGCGTCGGCGGTCGGTCCGCGCTGGAACGAGGCGACGGCCGCGCAGAAGCAGGAACTGCAGGAGCAGTTCAAGATCCTGCTCGTGCGCGTGTACTCCGGCGCGCTTGCCCAGGCGCGCGACCGCACGATCGAACTGAAACCGATGCGGGACGCCGTCACCGACCCGCAGGTGGTCGTGCGGACCGAAGTCCGCGGCAGCGGCGATCCGGTCGAGCTCGACTTCCGGCTCGAGAAGGCTGACGCGAGCTGGCGGATCTACGACATGAACGTCGGCGGCGTCTGGCTGGTCGATAACTATCGCGGCAGCTTCGCGCAGGAGATCGGATCGGTCGGTGTCGATGGCCTGATCGCACGGCTCACCGACAAGAACAAGGCGGCCGCCCGCAGTTGATGGGCGCCGTGGCGCGAGTCACCCGGTCGTTCGGAGAGGGTTGCGGGTCCTCGTCGCGGTCAAGGAGTCATCCATGCCGATCAAACGTCCGAAGGGCCAGCCCGGCCGCGTCGAGGTCGTCACGCACGAGTCGCAGATGCTTCGCGGGAACCCGCTTCGCGATCCGACCACGCGCCCCGTCCACGTCTGGCTGCCACCCGGCTACGACGACCCACGACAGCCCGACCGACGCTACCCGGTGCTCTACGACCTGGTCGGCTTCATGGGCGGCGGACCGGCTCACACGAACTGGAAGGCGTTCGGCGAAAACGTGCCGGAGCGCGCCTCGCGGCTGGTGCACGAGAAGAAGATGGAGCCGGTGATCATCGTCTTTCCCGACTGCTTCACGGCGCTCGGCGGCAACCAGTACATCAATTCGTCGGCGATCGGTGCGTACGCCGACTACCTGACGCGCGAGATCGTGCCGTTCGTCGACAGTCGCTTCCGCACGCTGGCGTCACGGGACCATCGTGGTTGCTTCGGCAAGAGCTCCGGTGGCTACGGCGCCATCGTCCACGGCATGAAGTATTCGAAGACGTGGGGCGCCGTGGCCGATCATTCGGGCGATGCGTACTTCGACTTCGTCTATCGCAGCGACTGGCCGAACACGCTCGACGCGCTCGCGAAGTTCGCGCCGAAGCGCGAGGCAGGGCGCATCGACGTGACGGCCCGCTCGAAGGCCACGGCCGAAGGACTCGACGACGGTCGCGTGGCCTCGTTCCTCGCCGCGCTGTGGAAGAAGAAGAAACTCGCCGGGCCCGACGGTCACACGGTGATGAACCTGTGCATGGCGGCGACCTACGATCCCGATCCGTCGGCACCGAACGGCTTCCGTCTGCCGTTCGATCTCGAGACCGGTGAGTTGATCGAAGCGCGCTGGAAGAAGTGGCTCGCGCACGATCCGATCAACATGGTGGCTCGCCATGCCGCAGCGTTGCGATCGTTGCGCGGCATCTGGATCGACTGCGGCTAGGCCGACCAGTACCACATCCACTACGGGACCCGCATCCTGTCGAAGCGGCTGGCCGCGCTCGCGATCGACCACGTGTACGAGGAGTTCGACGACACGCACAGCGACATCGACTACCGGATGGATCAGAGCCTGCCGTTCCTCGCACGCAGCCTCGCCGCGAAGCCGTGACGTCGCGCTGCCGGTCGTTCAGGCCGCTCGTTCCTCGAGACCCCCTCGGGCGCGAAGGCCGGACCGGTAGCGTCGACTGCACGGCACGGTGGCGCCATCCTTCAGCTTGAGGCGCGCATCGCCCGTCTCGAGCGGTTCGATCTCGGCCAGGTGGTCGAGGTTGACGATGTAGCTGCGATGGATGCGCAGGAAGCGCGTGGGGTCGAGGCGCGGCTCGATCGCGGTCATCGTCGAACGGAGTGGATAGAGCCGTCCCTTGACGTGCAGGTTGACGTAGTTGCCATCGGCTTCGAGCCATTCGATGTCAACGGCTGCGACGAGGAATTCCTTGCCGAGCTTGCGGACGAGGAAGCGGTCGGGTCGTTCGACGGGCTCGACCGGCGGTCCTTCGTCCGGCGTTGCCAGCAAGCTCGCCTCGCCTTGCAGGCGCAGCACGATGAAGCGGTAGCCGTAGACGATCGCGAGCGACAGGAAATACGTGCGGACGTCCTTCAGGTATTCGTAGACCCACTGCGTCCGCCAGTCGCCGAAGTCGTAGCGGTGACCGGCCAGCGCGTACGCGCCGTGGCGCAGTGCCACCATCACGGCGACGTGGATCACCGAATAGACCACGCTGGCGACGAGGTGCCACGGCAGGTTGCGCCGCCAGTGACCGGCCCCGAGCGGGTAGCGTCGATCGAACGCGAGCAGCGCCGGCAGCAAGGCCAGCACCACCAAGGCACTGCTGGCCTCCCAGACCACGGGCTCCCAGCGCGCGTAGTCACCGCCGGTCCGCTCGCGTTCCATGATCACCACGATGCTGTTGAAGACGCACTGCATCGCGAGGAACCCGACCCAGAGTCCGATCTCCCACGCGCGCCGATGGCGCAGGAAGCGGTCGGGCGACGCCGGGACGGGTGGCATCGCACGATTCTAGTGTCGCGGCCGCACCGCCGCAGCCCGATTCGTCATCGGTTTCCGCCATTCGTCCCGGGACGGCGTCGCTTCGGCACATCGCGGTGGCGAGACGATTCGGCGATGGCGATGATCGGCGTTCCAAGCCTTGCCGGAGCGTCGCATGCCCCCGTCCCGCCGCCACGACATCGACGCGTTGCGCGTCCTGCTGTTCGGTCTCCTCATCCTGTATCACGTCGGCATGCTGTACGTGACCGGGTGGGAATACCACCTGAAGAGCCACCACCTCGCCGACTGGCTGCAGGCGCCGATGCTGCTGGTCAATCGCTGGCGGATGCCGCTGCTGTTCGTGATCTCCGGCATCGCGCTCCACTTCGTTCACGCGAGCGGACGTTGGGCGATGCTGGCCGGTCGGACGCGCCGCGTGCTGGTGCCGCTGGTGTTCGGCATCCTCGTCGTCGTGCCGATCCAGCCGTATTGCCAGGGCGTGACGAATCATCTCGTGGAACCCGGCTTCGGCCAGTTCCTGTTGCGTTACTACCGTTTCCACCCCTGGCCGCGCGGCGCCTTCGACGGGTGGCAATACGGCTTCACCTGGAACCACCTGTGGTACCTGGCCTACCTGTGGGTGTACTCGCTGGTGCTGATCGGCGCATCGACCCTCCTCGAGTCGCGCGCCGGGCTCGCGCTGCGGCGGGCCATCGTCGGACTCCGAGGTGGCTGGCTGCTCGTGCTGCCCGCATTGCCGAAGATCGTCGCGCTCGTGACGCTCGGCGACCGCTACCCGCCGACGAACGACCTCGTCCACGACTGGTACCAGCACGCGCTGTACTTCAGCTACTTCCTCTTCGGCTGGTTCATCGCGGTCGACGACGGCCTGTGGGCCGAGTTGAAAGCGATGCGTCGTCGCACGCTGGTGCTGGCGGTGTGGAGCGGGCTCGCCTACGTTTCGATCGTGCTGCACGTCGTGACCGACGAGACGGACGGCTGGCCGTTGCAGGCCGTGCGCGTGCTCTCCGGCTTCAACACGTGGATCTGGATCGCGACGCTGCTCGGATGGTCGGCGGCGCTGCTCGACCGGCCGTTCCGCTGGTTGCCTTACGCGACGGAGGCGGTGCTGCCCTGGTACATGCTGCACCAGAGCATCATCATCGGCGTCGCCTACCTGCTGATTCCGATGAACCTCGGCCCGGTGCTCGAGCCCTTCATCGTCATCGCCGCGACCGTGTGCGGCTGCGCGGCGTTGCACGAGTACGTGATCCGTCGCATCCCCGTGACGAGGACCTTGTTCGGCCTGAAGCCGCTCACCGCAGGAACAGTCGATAGGCCGGGTTCGCGGACTCGTCTTCGTACGGATATCCGAGCGTCCTGAGGAAGTCTCGGAAAGCCTTTCGTTCAGCCGAGGGCACCTGCAACCCGACCAGGATGCGGCCGAAGTCGGCGCCCTGGTTGCGATAGTGGAAGAGGCTGATGTTCCAGTTCGGACTCATCGTCGACAGGAAGCGCATCAACGCGCCGGGCCGCTCGGGAAACACGAATCGATAGAGCTGCTCGTCGTCGGCCAATGCCGAGCGGCCACCGATCATGTGACGCAGATGGGTCTTCGCGAGCTCGTCGTGCGTGAGGTCGAGCGCTGCGAAGCCGTGCTTCGTGAAGGCGGCGGCGAGCTTCCTGTTCTCGCCGCGCGCCTTGACCGCGATGCCGACGAACACGTGGGCGCGCTCGGCGTCGGCGATGCGGTAGTTGAATTCGGTGACGTCGCGCGTGCCGACCAGTTCGCAGAAACGGCGGAAGCTGCCGCGCTCCTCGGGGATCGTGACGGCGAACACCGCCTCGCGTTCTTCGCCGACCTCGGCCCGGTCCGCCACGAAGCGCAGGCGGTCGAAGTTCATGTTGGCGCCGCAGGCGATCGCGACCAGCGTCCGGTCCCGCAGCTTCTCGCGGGCGACGTAGGCCTTCAGGCCCGCGATCGCGAGAGCGCCTGCCGGCTCGAGGATCGAACGGGTCTCGACGAACACGTCCTTGATCGCCGCGCAGGTCGCGTCGGTGTCGACCGTGATGATCTCGTCGACGTACTTCTTCACGAGCCGGAAGGTCTCGACGCCGACCTGCTTGACGGCCGTGCCGTCGGAGAAGAGGCCGACGTTGGCCAGCGTGACGCGACGGCCCGCGGCGACCGACTGCGC
>CAXTPX010000280.1:0-4978 GCA_964246005.1 uncultured Burkholderiaceae bacterium
CGACGAGTCGCTTGACGGCGGCGCGTGTCGCATCGAACAGGTCGCCGTCGTACAGCGAATCGATCAGGTGCGCGATCACCTCGGTATCGGTCTGACTGACGAAGACATAGCCCTTCGCGATCAGCTCGAGACGCAGCGCGTCGTGATTCTCGATGATGCCGTTGTGGACCAGCGCGATGCGCGCGGCCTCGTTGGACGGCGAGAAGTGCGGATGCGCGTTGTGCGTGACCGGCGCGCCATGCGTCGCCCAACGCGTGTGGGCGATGCCGGTGAAGCCGCTCAGGCGCGACTCGCGAACCTGGGCATCGAGCTCCGCGACGCGAGAGACGCTGCGCGCGCGTTTCGGACCAAGCGCGTCATAAACTGCCACGCCGCACGAGTCGTAGCCGCGGTACTCGAGCCGCTTCAGCCCTTCGACGAGGACCGGGACGATGTTCCGGGAGCTGACGGCGCCGACGATTCCGCACATGAGACTTCCTTTGTTGAATCCAGGGACGATGCGTCCGCCGAACGAGGGGACGAACGCGACACTAGCGAGGTTGCCTTGAAATAGGCAATCTTCGTCAATCCATTCTTGGTAGTTTCCTTCACTACTTGTGCCTTATGAAGGATACTTGCATAATTGTCCATCTGATGCCTCTTTATGTCATCTACTGCGCTCGATACGATCGATCGGCGAATCCTCGACGCGTTACAGGACGACGCGTCGATCTCCAACCAGGACCTTGCGGATCTCGTTCACACGTCGGCGGCGACCTGCCTGCGTCGCGTCAAGCGACTGGTCGATGGGGGCGTGATCCAGCGAAGAATTGCAATCCTCGCGCCAGATCGCGCCGCCGGCGGCCTGCGGGCCGGCATGACGGCGGTGATCGAGGTCACGCTCGATCGGCAGGCTGCGGAATTGCAGTCTGCGTTCGAGGAACGCGTGGTCGCGGATCGCGAGGTACAGCAGTGTTATCGCGTGACACCGGGGCCCGATTTCGTATTGATTGCTTACGTCCAGGACGCCGACGGCTACCACGCGCTCGCGGAGCGCCTCTTCACGGCCGCTCTCAACGTGCGCAATGTGAGGACCTACTTCGCGATCAGGCGTGGGAAATTCGAGCCCAGGATCGCCGTGCTCGAGCGCGACGACGTGTTGCGATGACAAGCCCCCACCGACGGCTCGCGAGTCCGGCCGCGACTTCCGCTAAGCTTTCGCGCCCCCGGCCGACCACCTTCCTTCCATGATCAGCCGCTTCCCCGGCGACCTCTTTCGCGGTTTCGACGCGAACGGCGATTACGACGAAGACGCCCGCAGCCGTCGCGCCAACCGGCGCCGGTTGCTCGTCTTCGCGTCGGTCTTCGGCGCGCTGCTCGTCATCGGGCTGGTCTGGGACTTCGCGCGTCCCGCGATCTACGAGGCGACCGCGCGCCTCGACTTCGCCCGCAACGAGGCCAGCGCACCGGCGCCCGACGCCGTCGGTCCGCAATACGCACTGCGCGACGAGGTCCAGTACCTGACGAGCCGCACCTTGCTCGCGAAGGTGTGGGACGAGCTGCGGGACCTGTCGGGCCTTCCGCCGGCCCTTTCCGCCGGCGACCCGCCCGCCACGTTGCAGTCGATGCTGACGGCGTCCGAAGTGCCCGGCACGAACATCGTCGCGATCCGCGCCGAAGGCGGGGACCCGGTGTTCCTGCGCACGTTCGTCGATCGCCTGATCGGCCGTTATCGGGCGGGCCTCGACGAGCGCTTCCAGGGCGGTTCGACCAACGCACTAGCCGACGCACAAGACGAGACCGGGAAGCTCGACGTCGCCGTCGCCGACAAGCGTCGCGAGGTCGACGCCTTCCGCGCGAAGAACAACATCGTGTCGCTCGAACGGGACGAGAACCAGGTGCTGTCCGAGGTCAAGGGTACCGGCGCCTCGCTGAACGCGGCAAGCGAGAAGCTGGCCGGCGCCGAGGCGAAGCTGGCGGCGCTGCAGGAGGCACAGGCTGCCGGCAAGGCGGTCACCCGCGCCCGCGACAACCCGACGCTCGCGGCGCTCGAGCAGCGCGCCGCGAGCCTTCGCGCGGACCTGCGCGCGACCGCGCGCCAGTTCACCGAGGAGTACATGAACATCGATCCGCGGATCCGCGCCGAACGCGCGCAACTCGCGGAGACCGACGAGCAGATCGCGGCCGTCCGACGCGACAGCCAGCAAGGCGCGCTGCAGGAAGCGCAGGAAGAGGTCGCGAGCGCGCGCGGTGCGGCAGTGGCGTTGCGCCAGCAACTCGCAGCGAACCAGAACGCGGTGCAGGGCTTCACGTCCCACTTCAACGAGTACAAGGCGCTGCAGGAACAGCTGACCCACCTCGAACAGCTGCGGCAGAAGGCCACCGATCGACTGTCGGTGCTCGACGCCGGCGAGCGCGGCCGAAAGCCGAAGGTCGCGGTCGTCGAGCCGCCGTCGGTGCCGCGGTCGCCGATCCGGCCGCTGTATGCGCGAGACGCAGCGCTGGCGGTGATGGCTGCGCTGGTCGCGGCGCTCGCCACGATGGGGATCGTCGAATTCTTCAACCGTCCGCCGGTGCGGCCGTCGACGGTCGTCGTGCCGCAGACGTGGGCGACGCCGGTCGGCTTCGATGGCGCGGCGATGGCGCTCGGCGCGCCGCGGCCGGCAGCGCTGCCTCGCAGGGAGGCGCGAGCGGCAAGCCCGCTGCTGGCCGCACCGTTGCCGCGTGAGCTGGACGGCGCCGAGATGACCGCGCTGCTCGATGCGGCGGATCCGGAGTTCCGCGCCGTGACGGCGCTGTTCCTCACGGGTCTGACGGCGGCCGAGATCGTCGCCCTTCGCCGCGGGGACGTGGACCGCGAGCGGGGGCTCGTCACGATCGCCGGTCCGGACACCCGTACGGTTGCGCTGCCGATCGAGGCGATCGAATGGGTGCCCGGACCGGCCGAACCACCGGACGCGCCGCTCTTCACGGACGGCAGCGGCCGCTCGCTGTCGGACGCCACGCTGCGGACCGCGCTGCTCTACGCGGCCCACGATGCCGGGCTGGAAGCGGCCGACGACGTGACACCGGAGGCGCTGCGCCACACCTACGTGGCATTCCTGCTGCGCCAGGGTCTGCGCTTCGCCGATCTGGCCCGCATCGTCGGACCCCTGCCGACCGATCGCCTCGCGGCCTACAAGCGACTCGCGCCGGCCGGGCCGCCGGTCGCGCCGGCCGACGTCGAGCGCGTCCTGCCGGCGCTGCGCGCTATTTCTTCCTGACCGGCCGCTGCCAGTCGCTGCGCGCAGTCTGTTTCTTGTCGTTGACGACGAGGGACCCCGGCTGCACGTCCTTCCACACGGTCGTCCCGGCGCCGATCGTCGATCCCGCGCCGACCGTGACGGGCGCCACCAGTTGAACGTCGCTACCGATCTGCACGTCGTCGCCGATCGTGGTGCGGTGCTTGTTGGCGCCGTCGTAGTTGCAGGTGATCGTGCCGGCGCCGACGTTGACGCCCGCGCCGACCGTCGCATCGCCGACATAGCTCAGGTGATTGGCCTTCGTGCCGCTGCCGAGCTCGCTGTTCTTGACCTCGACGAAATTGCCGACGTGAACGCCGTCCCCGAGCTTCGTGCCGGGACGAAGCCGCGCGTACGGTCCGACGACCGCGTCGCCACCGATCACGACGACGCCATCGGGGCCGCCGTCGATGTGGCAATACGCCTCGATGCGGGTGCCGGCCGCGACGTGCGCGTTGCGGATCACGGCATAGGGGCCGATCGTGACACCGTCGCCCAGCCGCACATCCCCGTCGAAGACGCCGCCGACGTCGATCGAGACGTCGCGTCCGCACACCAGCGATCCCCGGATGTCGATCCGCGCCGGATCGGCGAGCGTCACGCCGTCCATCATCAGCGCGTCGGCCTGGCTGCGCTGATAAATGCGCTCGAGCGACGCGAGCTGGCGCTTGTCGTTCACGCCGACCGTCTCCCAGTCGAAGGCGGGATGGGTGGCGACGACCGGCACGCCGTCGTCGTTGGCGAGCCGCACGATGTCGGTCAGGTAGTACTCGTGCTGCGCGTTGTCGTCGGTCAGGCGCGCGAGCCAGCCGCGCAACGCCGCGGTGGGCGCGATCAGGATCCCGGTGTTGACCTCGGTGATGCGGCGCTGCTCGGGCGTCGCGTCCTTCTCCTCGACGATCGAATCGATGTTCGTGCCGTCGGCGCTGCGGACGATGCGGCCGTAGCCGGTCGGATCGTCCATCACGACGGTGAGGATCGCGAGCGCGACGCCGGAATCCCTGCCGGCGCGCGCCGCAAGCTCGCGCAACGTCTCGAGGCGGGTCAACGGGACGTCGCCGTACAACACCAGCGTGGCGGGACTGTCGTCGAGGTGCGGCACGGCCTGTCGCACCGCGTGGCCCGTGCCGAGCTGCGGTTCCTGCACGGCCCACTGCAGCGGCATCCCGTCGAACGCTCGCTTCACCTGGTCGGCGCGATGGCCGATCACGACGGTGATGCGGGCCTCCGGCAGTTGCTGCGCGGTGGCGACGACCCGCGCCAGCATCGAACGACCGGCGATCGGATGCAGCACCTTGGGGAGGAAGGAGCGCATGCGCTTGCCCACCCCGGCTGCGAGGATGACCACGTTCATCAGTGAAGGATTCCGAAGACCGCGACGCGGTGATCGCGCCGCGGGGTGTACCCGATGTCGGTCGGATTGCGGTGTGGCGCGTTACGTGCTGACCGAATCCGCAGGCTGCACCGACGGCACGACAACGATGGAGAGTGAAGCACGAATGGAAAAAAATTTCAGCACGCACGAGGTGCGTTCCATCCTCGTGGCCCGCGTCGCGGCGTGGACGTTGTGCGGCATCGTCGCGCTCGGCCTCGCCGGCTGTGGCGGCCTCCTGAAGGTCGGCTATCGCAACGGCGACACGACCGGCCTCTTCCTGATGAATCGTTACCTCGACCTGTCGAGCGAGCAGAAGGAGTTCGTCAAGCCGAAGTTGCGCGCC
>CAXTPX010000281.1:0-4975 GCA_964246005.1 uncultured Burkholderiaceae bacterium
CTGCTGATCGAGCACGACATGGATGCCGTGTTCCGCGTCGCCGACCGCATCACGGTCATGGTCAACGGCCGCGTGATCGCGAGCGACACGCCGGCCGCGGTGCGCGCGAGCCCCGAGGTGCAGCTCGCTTACCTGGGCGACGACGCGGCATGAGCGCCGCCGCACGCGAGTCCACCTCGTCGCCCGCGACCGCACCCGGCGCACTGGTGGTGGCCGACGACATCCACGCGCACTACGGCCAGAGCCACATCCTGCACGGCGTCTCGCTGTCGATCGCGCCGGGCGAATCGGTCGGCCTCCTGGGTCGCAACGGGATGGGCAAGACCACGCTGATCCGCACGATGCTCGGCCTGCATCGGGCGAGCGGCGGCAGCGTCACGATCGGCGGTCGCGACGTGACGCGCGAGCGGACCGATCGCATCGCGCGGCTCGGCATCGGCTACGTGCCCGAGGGACGTGGCATCTTCCCCAACCTGTCGGTGCGCGAGAACCTCGTGATGGCGGCACGCGGACCACGCGATGCGCGCCGGCCCGGCTGGACGCTCGAGCGCGTGCTGCAGACCTTTCCCCGGCTGGCCGAACGGATCGGCAACGGCGGCGCGGCGCTGTCGGGCGGGGAGCAGCAGATGCTCGCGATCGGTCGTGCGTTGATGCTCAACCCCGACATCGTGATCCTCGACGAGGCGACGGAGGGCCTCGCCCCGCTGATCGTCGCCGAGATCTGGCGGATCATCGCGACGATCCGCGCGAGCGGCATCGCCTCGCTGATCGTCGATCGCAACTACCGGGCGGTGCTCGCGCACACCGATCGTTGCGTGGTGCTGCAGAAGGGCCGGATCGTGCTCGACGGAGCGTCGCAACGCCTTCGACGAGATGAGACGCTGGCCGGCTTCCTCGGGGTCTAGTGGAGTGACGTTCAGCTCGCCTCGATGGCGTCCGCCGCTTCGTTGTATCGAAGATTGTCGATCTGCTCGCGCACGCGCTCGTACGAGCCACGGCCCATGCGGCGCAGGAGCGACGGACCGAGAGCGCTGAAGCGCTCGGCCGCGGAGAGGTTCTGCTGTCGCAACAGCGCGAGAAGGCCGGACAGACTCGCCGGCTCGACCTCGTCGCCATCGGAGACCGGCATGCCGGCGACGGCCCGTGGTGCCGCGAAGGCAGGACCCGCGCGTTCCCGCAGCGAAGCGAGGCGCGTGGCGACCCGTGCGGCGAGCGCGGCGGCTCGATCGACTTCGCCCGCACGACATGCCGCCTCGGCTTCGGCGGCGATCGCCTGGATCGAGGTCGCCCCAAGCAAGCCGGCACTGCCGCGCAGCTTGTGCATGCGACCTGCCTGCAGCGCGAGCGCGACGCCGTTCGACTCGCCGGGATCCGGCGGCCCGCCGAACTCGTCGAGCAAGCGGAGCAGCAGGGACCGGAACAGGTCGAAGTCATCGCCCATGCGGGCGCGCGCGTCGCTCGAGTCGATGCCGTCGATCTCCATCCAGGGCGCCGCTCGCCGAAGCGGCGACGGCGGCTCACTGCGCTCCCCGTCGCGACGCACGGCCGTGGCCTTCAGTCGACGCAGGATGCTGCCGACCAGCGACCGCGGGTCGAAGGGCTTGACGAGGTAGTCGTCGGTCCCCGCCGCCGCGGCCTTCTGCCGTTCGCTGCTCAAGGCGCTGGCGGTCAGCGCGATGATCGGCAGGTCGATCATCTTCAGCTCGAGGCGGATGCGGCGGGTGGCATCGTGGCCGTCGAGCACCGGCATCTGCACGTCCATCAACACGATGTCGACCGCGTGCGGCTCCGCCCGCAGGAAGTCGAGGGCCTCCAGCCCGTTCCTCGCGAGCACCACCACGCCACCCTCGTTCTCGAGAATGCGTTTCGTCACGTCGAGGTTGATGTCGCTGTCGTCGACGATCAGGACGCGCACGCCGAGCAGCGCGCGCCGACCGAGCACCGCCGACAGCGACTGCAGCGGGCTGCGCGCTTCGACCGACGCGAGGCCGAACGGGAGGATGACGGTGAACGCGCTGCCGGTGCCCGGCGTGCTCCTGACCAGCACTTCGCCCCCCATCAGGTTGGCGAGCCGGTTGACGATCGACAGGCCGAGCCCGGTGCCGCCGAATCGTCGCGTGATCGATGCATCGGCCTGCGCGAACGGCGCGAACAGTCGGGCCTGGTCCTCGGGCGCGATGCCGATGCCGGTGTCCTGCACGACGAAGCAGAGCGTCACGTCGTCCGCCTGCGCCAACCTTCGGCTGACGTTCAGCCGGACGCTGCCGCGTTCGGTGAACTTGATCGCGTTCGACAGCAGGTTGACGACGATCTGCCGGAGCCGGGCGACGTCCCCGTCGAGCGCGGCCGGCAGGTCGTCGTCGGCGTCGATCTCGAACGTGATGTGTTTCGCGTGCGCGTGCACCGCCATCAGGTCGCCGACTTCCTTCAACAGCAGCGGCAGGCTGAACGGCTCGTGCTCGACGATGAGCTCACCGGCCTCGATCTTCGAGAAGTCGAGCACGTTGTTGAGCACTTCGAGGAGCGACTTGCTGGCGACGTCGACCTTCGCGAGAAGTCCGGCCTGCTGCGGGTCCAGCGGCGTCTGTCCGAGCAGGTACGACAGCCCGATCACCGCGTTCATCGGCGTGCGGATCTCGTGACTCATGTTGGCGAGGAATTCGCTCTTCGCCCGGTTCGCCTGTTCGGCCTTGTGGGTGGCCTCGCGCAGCGACTCCTCGTAATGCCTTCGCTCCGTGATGTCGCGCGCCGCGGCGAAGACGCCCTGCAGGTTGCGGTCTCGGTCGTGGAAGGTCGTCGCGTTGTACGAGACGACCGTGAGCGTGCCGTCGCGGGCCCGCGCGGTCAGCTCGTAGTCGGTGACCTTCGCTTCGGCGAGCACGCGGTTGATCCCTTCCTCGGCCCGGCGCGGATCGGTGAAGTAGTTCCTGAACGGCGCACCGATCAGTTCGTCGCGCGTGCAACCGGTCAGCGCCTCGGCCTGCTTGTTGACGTCGGTGATGATGCCGCGCGGGTCGGTGGTCATCAGCGCATCGATGTTCGATTCGACCAGCGAGCGCGTGTAGAAATGCTGGTCGCGCAGGCGCTGGTCGAGTTTCCCCCGTTCCTCTTCGACCTGTTGCCGGGCCGTGTTGTCGCTCACGATCAACAGGTAACCGATGATCCTGTCGCGCGCGTCGCGCAACGCCGTCACCGACACCACGGCAGGAAACCGGGTGCCGTCGGCACGCACGTTCGTGACTTCGTAGATGTCTTCGATGCCGCGCGAGGCCTTGAACGCGAGCGCCTCGAAGCCGGGCGCGATCGACGTATCGAACTCGACGCTGAGCGCCTGCGCGCGGGCGACCACGTCGCCGGCATCGTGCAGGTCGGCAGGCGTGATGCGGTTGATCACTTCGTTCGCGGCGTAGCCGAACATCCGCTCGGCGCCGACGTTGAAGATCTGGATCACGCCCTGCGCGTCGGTCGCGATGCTGGAGAAATTCGCACTGTTGACGATGGCGTTCTGCAGGGCGCCCGCCTTGAACAGCGCTTCCTCGGCCTGCTTGCGAGCGGTGTCGTCGGTACCGATCAGCAGATAGCCGGTGATCGCGTTGTGCGCATCGCGCGACGCGGTGACCGACACGACCATCGGCAGGCGGGTGCCGTCCTTGCGCAGGTAGGTCAACTCGAAGCTGTCGCCGATCCCGAGCGAGGTCTTGAAGACGAGCGCCTCGAATCCCGGTCCGATCGACGTGCCGAACTCGATGCCGAGCGCGTCCGCCCGGGCCACGAGCTCTTCGGCATCGGCGAGGTCGGCAGGCGTCATCCGGTCGATCACCTCGGCCGCCGCGTACCCGAGCATCCGTTCCGCGCCGCCGTTGAAGTTCCGGATCACGCCGTCGGCGTCGGTCGCGATGCTCGCGAACCTGCTCTCGAAGATCGCGTCCTGCAGCGGCGCGGGATCGGTCAGCGCCTCCTGCACCTGTCCGCGCGCTTCCCTGGAACGTTGCAGGACGGCCGACGAGTCGATCAAGGCCTTCCGCAACGCGTTCGCTTCGCGAAACGGTTGCACGGGAACGGTCGTCGTCCGTCCGGTAGCCAGCGCCTCGGCCGAACCGATCAGCGCCGTGAACGATCTGCCGATGCGCCCGCCGATCGTCCAGGCGAACCCCATCCCGAGCAGCAACGCGGCGCCGCCGGCGACGATCAGCCAGAACAGTTCGTCGGTGCGGTGGCTCGCCTGGCTGTCGCGGACGATCAGGAAGGCACCGATGGCGGCCATCGGCACGACACACACGGCGACGAGCGCGGTGAGGCTCGCACGGACACCGAACGCGTTCGCGCCGCTCGGGATCCGGGTCGATGGGGATGTGATGGGCATGGCGGTCTCGATTGCGGTCTTGCCCGGAGCGATCGCCGCCGTGAAGCGCGCCTAGTGGGGACGGTGGCCTTCCGGCGACAGGATCCAGTCTCGTGCTTCGCGCGAGATGGACGACGGCGGCGACAGCACGGTCGTCCGCTGAAGCTGGTCGACGTCGGAAAGGTCGAGCAGATGCGCTTGCGCACGACCCGCGTTCTTGGCGGCGTACAGCGCCTGGTCGGCGCACCGCAGCAGGTCGACCGCACTGCAATGCGTGCCGAGGTCGGCCATGATGCGAGACTCGGTCAGGGACAGGGCCCAACAGGCGCTCTCTTCGTCGTAGCAGGCCACGCCGATGCTGACCGTCACGTGCGGTGCCGCCGACGACGCCGAGTGGGCGATCTCGAGACGCTGCATCGCGGCCAGCACGCTCTTCGCCATGTGCGACGCGCCCGCCCGACTGGTTTCCGGCAGCAGCATCACGAACTCCTCGCCGCCATAGCGCGCGACGAGATCCGCGGGGCGCAGACAGACGCCGACCAGCATCCTGGCGATCGACGCGAGGCAGGCGTCGCCGGCGACGTGGCCATGGTGATCGTTGAAGGACTTGAAGTGGTCGACATCGATCATCAG
>CAXTPX010000282.1:0-4973 GCA_964246005.1 uncultured Burkholderiaceae bacterium
TTCCTCGATTTCGACGGCGTCCTGCATACCGACGCGCAGGACCAGTTGGACCTGTTCGTGCATGCCGACCGGCTCGGACAGTCGATTGCACCCTTTTCGGAAGTGCGCGTCGTCGTCAGCTCGTCTTGGCGGGAGGTGCATCACCTTGACGAGATGCGAGAGTTCTGTGGACCCAGGTCATCGTCGCCGGCAACGACAAGACGTCCCCCGAGACGGTCGCTGCGGATGCGCTCGCACGAGATGACTGGATGGCCCTCGATCGCCGGCGCGCGGATCGCCGGTCTCGGCGGCGTCTTCCGCGGAAAGATCTGGTCGCCGCCGGTGCCGCCCAAGGTGGACAGCTATGCGGACTGGATGCGCTCGACCAAGCCCCGTCATGGCGAGACCAACCTCGTCCACGAGACACAGGCACGAACGCATCACTCGACGATCTTCTGGGACGTCTACAGCCGGCTCTGGGACCAGAAAGCCGACGTCCTGGTGACGCACGAGGCGCCGTCGGTCCACCCGCATGGTGTTGCCGCCATCGATGACCTGGCCAAAGCGATGGGCGTGCAGGCGACTTTCCACGGCCATCACCACGACTCGCTCGACTACCGGGCAGAGTGGGATCGACTCGCTTCAAAGCCTATTGCGTGGGCTTCTGCGGCATCACGAATCTCGACGGCGGCATCGTGCGGCCGGGCGACTTTGACGAAGACCGGGCTTATCGCAAAGAACGCGTGCAGCCGTCATGAAGATCCAGCTCGCGTCGGCCTGCACCTCGAGTTCCTAGCCAAGAATTACCCGGGCCAGCACCTAATCACCGCGCAACCGGAAGCAGAGGTCCTGGTCGGTGCGTCGTGTGGTCCACGCTGACCGCTCGTGAGCGCGCCACAATCGTGCCTGCGCCCCATCTACGACCGCCTGTCGCCCCCCGTCGGACCGCTGCACGCGCTGCGCGGCGCGCCTCACGACACGAGCGAAGGCTCGCGTCTCTCTACGGTTCGACGCGGCGTGACGTCGAGCAGGTCGCTGCAGGTGTCGAGGTAGCCGACCAGCATGCTGAGCAGGCCGTGTGCCGCTGGGGGCAGGTGGCGCCCCAGCCGGCTGATCAACTGGACCGCCGTGTCGTCCATGATCGACGAATCGAACGGGATGGCGACCAGTTCGCCCGACGCGATCTCGCGGCGCACCGCCAGAAGCGGCAGCAGCGTGACGAACTCGCCGGAGCGGACCAGCTCCTTAAGGAGTACCAACGAATTCGCTGTAATCGCCGGCCGCAGCGTGACCCGTTCGGCCGCTTCCGCCACGCGCAGCAACTGGCGCGTCTTGAACGACGACTGCGGCAGGCACATCGCGTGGTTTGCCAGCTCCTGGAGGCCGACGCTGGTCCTTCGGGCGAGTAGATGGCCTGGGCGCATCGCGACTACGATCGGCTGGCGCAACGACGCGCGTACGCGCACTCGCGGATCGTCCGACGACTGGAACGCTAGTCCGAGGTGCGCCTCGTCGTCGACGACGAACTGCGTGACCTCGTTCGACGACGCGGCCATGTGCACGTCGACCTGCACGCCCTGATGCTTTGTCCCGAAGCGCGCGAGCACGGTGGACAATGCCTCGCCCACGAAACCTTCACCGATGACCAGCTTGACCTGGCCCGAGCGCAGGCCCTTGAGATCCGACAGCCGCAGATCGAACGCTTCGCGATGGGCGAGGTGTTCGTTGTAGTAGGCGACCATCAGGTGGCCGGCTTCCGTCAGCTTG
The DNA here is from genome assembly GCA_964246005.1 of uncultured Burkholderiaceae bacterium. Lineage (GTDB taxonomy): Bacteria > Pseudomonadota > Gammaproteobacteria > Burkholderiales > Burkholderiaceae_D > CAHJXF01. The sequence continues at coordinate 1,747 of CAXTPX010000282.1, forward strand.
ACGCTGCGGCGCCCGTGCTCGATCAATGCGATGCCGGCTTCCCCTTCGAGCTGGGCGATCTGCCGGCTGATCGACGACACCGCTATCCCGAGTTTGTCGGCGGCCGCCCTCATTGACCCGAGCTTAGCCGCTTCGTGAAGGTAACGCAGGCTGAGTTCTAGCACGGAGAAGGAGCGCCTCGTCCGGGGACGAGACGCCTCACGATCAATGGACGTCGATTCACCGACATGCAAGCGACATGCCATCACGACGGGCGGGTAACCGGTCACCGACACGTCAAGCCACGTCGAGGACGATCTTGTCTCGACTGCCACGGCTTTCCAGCAAGCGATGCGCAGCGTCCGCGCGAGCGAGCGGGAAGCGGTGGCCGATGACCGGCTGCAGCCTGCCCGTCGCATGCAACGCCAGAAGCGTGTCCCAGCGATTCCGCATCGCGACGGTTTGGTTCGCATACAGCACGCTCAGGTTGAGCGTTGCGCAGCTCGCGGAGCGATCGATCAGCGGCTCGATCCCGGGAATCGGCGCATCGCCGCTCGCAGCACCCGCCACCACAATCCGGCCGAGCGGCGCGAGCAAGCGTTGACTCGCCTCGAAGACCGATCCGCCGACTGTCTCGACGATGAGGTCGATGCCGCGTCCGCCAGTCGCTTCCACGATCTCGTCGCCCCAGCCGGGATGGCCGTAGTCGAAGATGCGCGTGACGCCGCGCGAGCGAAGCGACGCGGATTTTTCGGTCGAGCCGGTCGCGGCAAACAGGTCGAGCCCCAGCGCGGCGCCCAGCTGCAGCAGCATCGAGCCGAGACCGCCCGCGGCAGCGGTGACGAGCAGGGTCTCGCCCGCGCGAGCCCGTCCGACGCGACCGAGCGCTGCATCGGCGGTGAGCGCGAGATGCGTGAACGCGGCAGCCGCGTCGTCCGCGATCGAAGAGGGCAGCGGCAACGCATAGGCGGCCGGCACGACCAGCGCGTCGGCGTAGCCGCCGCCCCACGGCGAGTAAACGCCGACGCGCTCGCCCAGCCGCCGCGTATCGATCCCGTCACCGCACGCGTCGATCACGCCGGCGACTTCGCAACCCGGCACGATGGGCGGCTGCGGCATGCTGCGATGCGTGCCGCGACGGCACAGCACGTCGGCGAAGTTGACGCCGATCACGCTTGTCCGAACGCGCACTTGACCCGGCGCCGGCGTCGGGGTCGGCAGCTCGATCAACTGCAGCACTTCGGGTCCACCGGTCCGTTCGATGCGCACGGCACGCATCGTCCTCGCGCTCATCCCAGGGGCCGATCGAACAGGGCGATCAAATCGTCGACTGGTCGCACGTCGGCGAGCAACTGCACGATCGACCGCATCGCGGCGAGGTGTCCGTCGTAGTACGGCGCCACCACTGCGTCGTGCGGCACGAAGGTCTTGAAGTCGAGCATCATCGCGTCGCGCACCGTCGACTCGACCGCGACGTTGGTGGCCGTGCCGACGACCACGACGGCATCGATGCCGCGGGCGCGCAACAGCGCTTCGACGTCCACGCTGTTGCGCAGAAAGGGACTGAAGCGGTACTTCGGCAGGACCAGGTCGACCTTCTCGACGATCAATCTATCCGAGATCGCATGCGTCCACGAACCGTCGCGCAAGGCCGCCAGCGTGTCGGCCCGATAGCGCTCGGCGACGTGATAGTCGTAGTAGCCGCTCCAGTACAGCCGCGATCCGGATTCGGCCGCCGTATGGCGGAACCAGGCAACGGAGCCGCCGCGCGAGCGCAGAGCGGCGGCGAGCCGGTTGATCGCCGGCACGATGGTCCGTGCGACCGGCGTCTCGAACGGCGCTCCCGGTTCGAGCCACGCGTTCTGCAGGTCGACCACCAGCAGCGCGGTGGTCCGCGGGTCCTGTGCGTCGTAGACCTCGAGGCGTCCACGCCGATAGATCGCGCGTTCAATCAGCTCGTCGGGCAGGCTCGCGTCGATCGCGTCCATCGGCTCGCCGACGGCACCAAGGCTCGTCATCGTCGCAACCGGTCGACTACGCCGGCGAGCGCGGCGGGCAACGAAGCGCCGAAGCGACGCGCGCGTTGGGGCGACCAGCCGTGCTCCGGATCCGGCCGCCAGCTCACGTCCTTGAACGGTTGCTCGAGCAGCACCGACAGGCATCCGAATCGTTCGGCGATCCAGTTCCAGGCCATCCGCAGATCCGCAGTTTCCGGCGGCCCGCCCGGATACGGATGTCCTAGTTCATAGTCGGGAGTGACCGCGTTCCACGCGTGTTCGAAGCGACCGAACAGGTCCGCGAGCCACGGCGTGCGCGACGGGATCTCGAGCGGACCGCCGAGAAAGTTGCAGCGCAGCTCCTCGTCGCCGTGGCAGTCGATCGCGAAGTCGACGCCGCTCGCTTCCATCGCATGTCGCACGTGCCACACCTCGGGGCTGCGCTCGAGCGAGGGCGCGACCCACTCGCGATTGAGATTGGCGCCGGCAGCGTTCGAACGGGTGTGGCCACGCACCGCCCCGTCGGGGTTCATGTCGGGCACGACGTGGATTACCGCGCGCTCGAGCAGCCGCCGCGTGACGGCATCGAACGGATCGGCGAGTCGTTCGACGAGCCCTTCCACGAAGAAGCTCGCCATCGTCTCGGACGGATGCTGGCGCGCTATGACCCAGCACTGCAGGCGGTCGGCCGCGGCCGCACGGCCGGGGTCTTCGAAGGTCAGGCGGACCAGCTCGCGATCCTCGATGCTGCGTCCGATGACATCGACCCGTGCACTCGATCGGCACGAAGCTATCAGGTCGTAGCCGCGCTCGACACCGTAGTGCGCCCAGCGCGCGTAGTAGCAGACGTCCTCGGTCGAGGTGTGCTCGAACACGTAGTCGCCGCCTTCGATGCGACCCGGAATGCGGAACCAGTGCTGCCGGTCGTACGACGCGTGCGGCCCGGTACCGGTCCAGCCATCCTCGTAGTCCTCGCGTCCCGCGAGCCGGTCGGCCGCATCGCGACGGACGTCGAGGATGCGGTACCGACACGGCCGGTCGCGACCACCGGTGGCGCGGAAGTAATACCATCCGATCGCCAGCGCGTCGGGCCCCGGGTCGCGCCGGAGGCGAAGCCGAACTTCGTCGAAGGTTGATCCGTTCGTCCCCACCACTTCGATGCTACCGCCCGGCATCTCGGCGCTGATCGAGATCGCGACGCTCATCGCCGTCTCACTGGAGCTCGTATTTCATGATGCGGCCGTGGCGTCC
>CAXTPX010000283.1:0-4967 GCA_964246005.1 uncultured Burkholderiaceae bacterium
GGCGCGGCCGCCTTGCGTCCCGCTTCGCGCGAGTCGCTCGACGAGTGGCGGCGCATTCGGCAGGACATCCGGACCAGCATGGCGCGAAGCCACTGCTGAGCCTCACGCGTCGCGACGTCGGGGCGGGGGATGATGCCGCCGCGTCCGAACGGTCGATGGTCCGCTGTCCGACACGGTTCCGCCTCGACCGGTCGCAGCATCGACGCTCGCGTCGCATCGGCGTTTCCGCCGGAGAACGCATCGTCAAGGAGATGGCATGGATACGGTCATGGAAAACGCGGACGTCGTCGACGTCCTGAACGATCTGATCGAAGTGAGCAAGGACGGCGAGTACGGTTTCAACGAATGCGCGGAGCATGCGAAGTCCGCCACGATCAAGGCCGCGCTGAGTTCACGGGCCCGCGACTGCGCGTCCGGTGCGGCGGAGTTGCAGCAACTCGTCGGCTCGTATGGCGGCAAGGCCGAGACCGGCGGCTCGACCGGTGGTGCGATCCACCGCGGCTGGGTGTCGATCCGCAGCGCACTGACGTCGAAGGACGACGCCGCCGTGCTCGACGAGGCCGAGCGCGGCGAGGACTCGGCACTGAAGAAGTATCGCGACGCAGCGGGCAAGTCGCTGCCGGCCGATGTCAAGGCCGTGATCCAGAAGCAGCTTGCCGGTACGCAAGCGAATCACGACCAGATCAAGATGCTGCGCGACACGGTCAAGGCTGCGAGCTGATCGGAGTGCTTCACCGCGTTCGATGAACGGCGCCGCGAGGCGCCGTTTTCGTATGCTGCGGGGTCGAGCCATCAAGAGGTCCGCGATGCGTGACCGTCTGTCCCGCCACCCCAGCCCCGCAGTGGCCGCGATCACGTTCCCCGCCGTGGTCGCGGTCGTCAGCGCGGTGCTCGCGGTGGTCGCGGCGCACGACCCGTCGTTCGAGGCGCTGCTCGACTATCGACGCTCGGCGGTGGCCACAGGTTCGCTGCACCGGCTCGTGACGGCCCACTTCGTTCACCTGTCGAGCGCCCATGCGGTGCTCGACATCGCGGGCCTGGCGCTCGTCGCGTGGATCTTCGCTGCGGAACTGACCACACGACGCCTGATCGTCGTGACGTGCGTGTCGGTCGCGTCGATCGACGGCGGCCTCTGGTTCCTGCATCCCGACATCGATCGCTATGCCGGACTGTCGGGCCTGCTGCACGGCTGGTTCGCGGCCGGTGCGGTCGGCTGGGCCCTCGCCGATCGGCACGCGCACGCGTTCGTCGCACGATGCGTGTGGGGCTGCGTGCTGGTCGCAGGACTCCTGATGAAGCTGCTGCTGGAGCAACGCGGACTGCCGTTCTGGCACGACGGCGATGCGATGCCGGTCGTGACGGCGGCCCATCGCTGGGGTGCGGCCGCCGGCGCGCTGTGCGCCGCGGTTCACGTCGTGCTCAAGCGTCGCGACGCTCGCGCAGACGGCGCGTCATGAGGCCGACGAAGCCCAGCACCAGCAACGCCGTCGGATCGATCGCGCCGCCACCACCGCCCCCGCCGCCCGTGCTCGAGGTCGGCGTCGCCGCCACCGGCGTCGCGACGCTGCCGCTGCCGAGGGCGAACGCGCGGCTGACCGCGGCGTTCGCATCGACGTAGCCGGCGCCGCAGGCAGCGGTCGTGCAGTTGCACGGCGTGCTGTTGCTGGCATTGCTGGTGCCGCCGACCGCGCACGTCTGGTATCCCGCGACGTTGACGAACGGCCGTGCGGTGGTGCGCAACGTGTCGATGATCTGCGCCGACGTCAGGTTCGGCGCGGTCGACAACATCAGCGAGACGATCCCGGTGACGACGGGCACCGAGAAACTCGTTCCCGCCGCGGTCACGTAATAGCCGGCCGTCGAGTAGGCGACCGGTGTGGTCCGACCGGCGTTGTTGGTCGACGCGAGCCGGTCGTTGGTGGCCGAGGTGTAGTCGCCGCCCGGCGCCATGATGGTCAGGCCCGCGCCGGTGTTGCTGTAGACGGTGCGGGTGCCGTCGCCGCGCACGGCCCCCACCGAGATCACGCCCGGGCAGCTGGCCGGCAGGATCACCGCAGCGTCCTCGTTGCCGGCTGCCGCGACGATCACGGCGCCGGTCGCGAGCACGTCGGCCACGGCCGTGTTGTAAGCGGAGTTCGCGCACGTGCCGGCGCTGCCGAGGCTGACGTTGACGATCTTCGCCGGTCGCGTGTTGGTCGGCACGTTCGGCACCGCGAGGCCCACCGCCCAGCGCATTCCGTCGACCACGTCCGAACGGTAGGCGCCGCACTTGCCGGACACGCGCACCGGCAACATCGTCGCGTTCCAGTTCAGGCCGGTGACGCCCAGCCCGTTGTTGCCGGCCGCGCCGATGATGCCGGCCACGTGCGTGCCGTGCCACGACGAGTCCGCCACGTCGCAACTCGAAACGAAGGAGTTGCCCGCCTTGTCGGCGGCGGTCACCCAGTCGCCCGGATCGCTCGCGTCCGCGTCGCGGCCATCGCCGTCGTTCGCGGTCGTGAACTCGTTCGCGGTCGTGCAGCCGGTGCTGCCGAGCGTGCAGTCGGCGCTGACGAAGTCGTATCCGGGGAGCAGCCGGCCCGACAGGTCGGGATGATCGAAGCGCACGCCGCCGTCGACGATGGCGATCACCGCGGTCGCCGTGCCCTTCGTGACGTCCCACGCGCCGGGCGCATTGACGGCCGGCACCAGCGGCGCGGATCCCGGGACCTGCAGGTAGGTCTGCTGCGCGAACAGCGGATCGTTCGGCACGGCGGCGAGATGTTCGCGTGCATCGACATACGCGTATTCGACGCTCGGGTCCGCGCGCAGGCGGTCGACCACCGCCTGCACCGACTCGTTGCGAAGCGCCCGCGGCAACGCGATGACCTGCGCATCGCCCGACATCGGGCGGATCGCGCGGAGCGACATCCCGGCGGTGGCCGACAGCACGGCGGTCCGATCGGCCGCCATCGCCTTGACGGCCTGACCCCGAAGCGTCTCGCCGCGGTAGGCGCTGCGCAGCTTCACGATGATGCGATCGGTCGCCTGTGCCTCGTGCGAGGTGCTCATCGTCGAAGGGTCCGCGATCGCGCTGCCGACCGGGAACACCGCGACCACGCAGATCGAGACGCGTAGCAGCTTGCGGAGACGAGTGACGGTCATGAACAGCCTTCGATGAGCGATGCAGGGACTTCAGCCGCACATCGTGCAGCGGTTCCCGAATGTCGAACGCCGGAGGAGGGCTGGATTCACCGGGTTGTTTCCCGGCCGTCCGGTTCGATCATCAGCACCGAAGCGGCCGCACGGACCCGCGCGATCGCCGCCTCGCAGGCGCCGGCGACGGGACGCTGTGGCGAATCGTCGCAGGCGATTCGCATCACGTACGAGTCGCCGGACATCGGGCGGATCAGATCGATGCGGCCGACGCGAGCCGACGCTGCCAGCCTCGCGAGGAACGCCGGATCGGCAGGATCGACGACGTCGGGCGCGAAGCGCACGATGACCCTCGCGCTGTTCGCCGTCATCGGTGTCGCGCTGTTGGCGACGGCACACCCGGCGATGCCGGCCAACGCGATCAGCAATGCGCCGCCCGACTGCGCGCATCGACGGGAGCGCCGTTCGGGTAGCGGCTGCGTCGGAAGCGCGGGGAGGGGGTCGAAGCCGTGCATGATCGATGTCGTCGTCACGGCCGGCGCAGCGAGACGAAAGAGGACGGCCGGTCACTGTAGCCGAGGCGCACGCCCGGCGCGCGGCACTTGCCCGGACGGACAATCCCGTAACATCGTCGGCCTCGCGTCACCGACCGGCATTCCTCTCCTCAACGCTCAATCCGCATGTCGACAGAAGTCAGAACCCGCATCGCGCCATCGCCGACCGGCTTCCTCCACCTCGGAACCGCGCGCACCGCGATCTTCTCGTGGGCGTACGCGCGGCACTTCGGCGGGCAGTTCATCCTGCGCATCGAAGACACCGATGTCGCTCGCTCGACGCCGGAGGCGGTGGCGGCGATCATCGACGGCCTGGCCTGGCTCGGACTCGACGCCGACGAAGGGCCGTTCTTCCAGATGCAGCGCCTCGACCGCTACCGCGCGGTCGTCGACGGCATGCTCGCCGACGGCAGCGCGTACCGCTGCTATTGCACGCCCGAGGAGCTCGAGGTCGTGCGCGAGGCGCAGCGCGCGCGCGGTGAGAAACCGCATTACGACCGGCGCTGGCGGCCCGAGCCGGGCAAGGCGCTGCCGCCGATCCCCGACGGGGTCGCGCCGGTGATCCGCTTCGCGAATCCGGTCCACGGCGACGTGACGTGGGACGACCTCGTGAAGGGGCCGATCACGATCTCGAACCACGAGATCGACGACCTGATCATCGTGCGCGCCGACGGCGTACCGACCTACAACTTCTGCGTCGTCGTCGACGACTGGGACATGCGCATCACGCAGGTCTTCCGCGGCGACGAGCACGTCAACAACACGCCTTGGCAGATCAACATCTTCGCGGCGCTGGGGGCGCCGCGGCCACGCTTCGGCCACGTGCCCGTGATCCTCGGCGACGACGGGCTGAAGCTCTCGAAGCGTCGGGGGGCGGTCAGCGTGCTGGCGTATCGCGACGAAGGCTATCTGCCCGAGGCGATGGTCAACTATCTCGCCCGCCTCGGCTGGAGTCATGGCGACGAAGAATTGTTCACGCGCGAGCAACTGGTCGAATGGTTCGACACGCGGCACCTCGTCAAGAGCGCCGCGCACTGGGATCCGAAAAAGCTCGCCTGGGTTAACAACCAGTACATCAAGGCAGCCGACGACGGCCGGCTCGCGACGCTCGTGGCGCCGATGATCGAGGCGCGTGGCGGACATGCCGAACCCCTGCATCTCGCGGCGGTGGTCGCGTTGATGAAGGACCGTTGCGACACGCTCGTGCAACTCGCCGATGCGGCGATGCTGTTCTATCGCGCCCCCATCGTCGACCCCGCGTTGAAGGCGGCGACGATC
>CAXTPX010000284.1:0-4957 GCA_964246005.1 uncultured Burkholderiaceae bacterium
AGGTGCGGCTCGCGACGGCGGAAGCGCAACGCGCGGCGCTGGATGCCGACGTTCGCGAACTGCGCGCCCGCCTCGAGATCGCGCTCGACGAGAACCGAAGCAGCAGCGCGGCGCTCGGCGATGCGCGGGTCGCGCGCGCCGGCCTCGAAGCGGAACTGCGCGACGAGCGCGAGCGCGCCGCCGGGAAGCTCGAGATCCTGACGCAGGCCCGCGACGAGCTGTCGAAGCACTTCGGGGCGCTGGCCGGCGACGCGCTCGAAGTCAGCCGCAAGCGCATGACCTAGCAGCATCACGGCGCGCTCGACCAGATCCTGAAGCCGCTCGGCGACAAGCTCGCCGCGTTCGAGAAGAAGGTCGAGGAGACCTACGACAAGGAGGCGCAGCAGCGCTTCTCGCTCGGCCAGGAAGTGTTGAAGCTGCATCAGGCCACGACCCGCATCAACGAGGAAGCGATCAACCTGACGCGTGCGCTGAAGGGCGAGGCCAAGACGCGCGGCAACTGGGGCGAGGTGATCCTCGAACGCGTGCTCGAGCGCTCGGGCCTGACGAAGGGCGTCGAGTACGTCACGCAACTCACGCTGCGCGACGACGACGGCGCGATGCTGCGGCCGGACGTGGTGATCCACCTCCCCGAGGACAAGCACCTCGTGATCGACTCGAAGCTGTCGCTGGTCGCGTACGACCGTTATCACGCGGCCGACGACGACACGACCCGCGGTCATCACGGACGCCAGCATCTCGATGCGATGCGCGCCCATGCGAAGGCGCTCGGCGACAAGAGCTACCACACGCGCGCCGGCGTGGACTCGCCGGACTTCGTCGCGATGTTCGTGCCGATCGAGCCGGCCTTCGGGCTCGCGTCGTCGCTCGACCCGGAACTGTTCCTCGACGCCTGGAACCGGAACGTCGTGATCGTCACGCCGAGCACGTTGCTCGCGCTGCTGACGACCGTGCGGACGCTGTGGCAACGCGACAAGCAGACGAAGAACGCGATCGAGATCGCGGAGCAGTCGGGCGCCTTGCACGATCAGTTCGTGCTCGTGATCGAGTCGCTGCAGTCGCTCGGCAAGCAGTTGAAGGCAGCGCAGAACGCGTTCGAGCAGACCGAGAGCCGCCTCGTCCACGGGCGCGGCAATCTGGTCGGCCGGATCCGGAAGCTGAAGGAGATGGGTGCGAAGGCCCAGCGACAGATTCCCGAGCCGCTGGTTCGTCGGGCCGAGGCAGGCGACGAGCGCGGCACGGACGACGAGGCGCCCCGCGATGCGGCCGACGCGGCGACGGCGCCGACGCATCTGCCGCAGCCGACGCAGCCGCTGCAGCCGAAAGCCGTTCCGCCGTTCACGCTGGTATCGCCCGGATCGGCCGACGACGAGGCAGCCTGAAACGCCCTCGTGGTATTGGCATCGTCGAGCGCGGGTGGATAAACTCCGCCGGTTCGTGTCGCTCGGCGACACGCCATCCACCGGAGAAGCAATGCACTCGTCGATTCGATCCTGCACCCTGCATGCCACCGTTGTCCTCGCGACCGCGTTGACGCCGTTGCTGGCGACCGCGCAGACCGCCGCACCTGCCGCGACGCCGGTCGCCGTGCCGGCGCTGGACTGTCCGTCGCCCGGCGACGTGCCGAAGCCGGTGCCCGGCATGAACACGATGGAGAAGTTCCAGAAGAAGGTCGACGACTACAAGAAGTGCGTCAATGCGTACACGTCGACGCTGCGGGCGCAGGCGACCGATTACGCACAGACGGCGAAGGCCTACTCGGACGCGTCGAACGCAGCGGTCGAGTCGTACAACGCGTACGTCAACAAGATCAACGAGCAGGCCGCGAAGCAGGGCGGCTGATCGGGCGACTCAGAGTCCGAGGCGCTGCCGACACGCCTGCGTGAACGCTGCGCGCTCGTTGGCTTCGTGGAGTTCGGATGCGAGCGCGTCGACCATCTCGGCCGGCGAGCGATGCGCGGCCGAGGCGCGCTGCACGAGGAAGCGCGCGATCGGGCCGATCTGGCGCGCCAGCTCGCGCGCGATGAACGCCAGGTCGTCGTCGCGATAGCTCGACACCTCGGGCAGGCGAGGCGGCATCGCGAAGCTGGCCGTGAGGTCCGTCGCGGCATGGCGTCGATCCGCGGCTCGGGCGTCCGCCCGAGGCGCATCGGCGAAACGCGTCGACAATGTGCGGACGAGAGTGCACAGCCGTGCGACGTGGGCGTCGAGCGGGCCGTCGAACGCATCGAACCAGTGTTGCGTGCTGAGAAAGTACTCGAGACTCTTGGCCGGGACCACCTTCTCGATGCGGAACGGGATGACCGGCATGTCGCGATTGGTCGCGCGTTCGACCTCGCGCCGCACTTGCGGCGACTGGTTCGACGATGACGAGAACACGAGCACCATCACGTTCGACGCGTTGATGCCGTCGATGATCTGCTCGGCCCACTCGCTGCTCGGTTCGATGTCGCGGGGTGCCATCCAGCAGCGCCGGCCTTCGCCTTCGAGTGCGGTGCAGATCGCGACCGCCGTATCGCTGTCGCGATTCGAATAGCTGATGAAGATCCGGTCCCCGGACATGGACATGACCAACTACCCGCGCAGCAGCGACAACGATCTCTCGACGCTTCGCTGCATCCGTTCGAACGCCTTCGCGAGCACCGCGATCTCGCCGCTGCCCTGCCGACCGAAGGTGGCCGCAGTGTCGCCTTCGCTGACACGGTTCGCGATGTCCGCGATGCGCCTGATCGGCTTCAGGATGATCAGCCAGATCAGCGCGTTCGCGACCACGAAGAGAACGCCGAACAACGACAGCAGCGAGATCAGGAAGACGCGGTAGGTGGCGTCGGCGCGCTTCTGCGCCGCCTCGAGCGGCACCGACACGATCTGGCCGCCGATGATCTCGTGTAGGTTCCAGCCGAAGCCGTTGCGGTCGCCGTACTTGACCCGCATCGTCTGGGGCGCGACCGCGGCCGTGCTGTGGCAGACGAGGCATTGCGCGTCGGTGACCGACAGCGGATGCGCGATGTAGAGCGCGCGTCCCGTGGCCGTGTCGCGTTCGCCGATGATCTCCAGCGTCTTCGCGTCGTTGCGGAATTTCTCGATGACGTCGCTTTCCCAGTCGGTCGCGCGATCGCGCAGGTTGGTCGGGTTGAGCGTGGCCTCGCGATAGATGTACTCGGGGTGCGTTGCGCGCAGCTTGTCGAGGTTGGTGTTGGCCGCGTACGACGGGATGCTCTGCGGCAGGAAGTCGGCCTGCATCCGCGCGGCCAGGAGCGGCTGGATCTCCTCGGCCGTATAACGGCGGACCGCGCTCGCGCCTTCCATCATCAGCCGCGCCTGGTCGATCACTTCACGCTTCGCGTTGTCCTGCAGGATCGAGTGCGCGATCCAGCCGGCCGCGGTGGCGCCGACGGCGAAGACGATCAGCATCGCGAGGTTCATGCGGACCAGCAGACTCATTCGAGGAGCCCCGTGTGTCGTGACCGGCTCGGTCGGAAGACGTGGAGGATGCATGAAGCAACAACGCATATCCAGCGCGATGGCCGGCCGCGATGTCGCCATGCGACAGCGCGTGGGACAGGACCCTAGTTCAACCCGTGCATCGGCCACGCTTCCACGAGTTCCCCGATCGAAACCGGCCCGCGAGCGTGCTCGAGGACGACGAGGCAGTTCGCGTCGCTCATCGAACGCAGGATGCCGGAGCCTTGCGCCCCGGTGTCGCGCACGTGCCATCCGTCGGCGTGGCGAGACGCGACCGCGCGGACGAACTCGGTGCGCCCGGGGACCTTCGCGATCGCGATGTCGCAGCACGCGGTGACGGCGAGCGGCGGCTGGACCAGCGCGCCCATCCGTCGAAGCAACGCGTCGCGCACCAGCGCGTGGAAGATCACCATCGTCGCGACCGGGTTGCCCGGGAGGCCGAACAGCAGCGCCGAGCGTCCGTCGTGCTCGATGCGACCGAACGCCATCGGACGGCCGGGCTTGACCGCGAGCTTCCAGAACGCCACACGGCCGATGCGCGACAGCACGTCGCGCGTGTAGTCGGCATCCCCGGCCGAGACGCCGCCGCTCGTCACGATCGCATCGGCCCGCACGTCGTCGCCCGAGGCGTGCAGCAGGCACGCCTCGAGCGCGGCGGGATCGTCGCGAACGATGCCGAGGTCGACGACTTCGACGCCGAGCAGCGTCAGCAATCCGATCAGCGTGTAGCGATTGCTGTCGCGAACGCCGCCCGCGGGCAGCGGTTGCCCGACGTCGCAGAGTTCGTTGCCGGTCGAGAACACGGCGACGCGCGCGCGTCGCGCGACCGCGAGTGTCGTCGCTCCGATCGACGCGGCGAGCCCGAGGTCCGATGGCGCGATGCGGCGTCCCTTCGCAATGACGGTCGAGCCGATGTCCAGGTCCTCGCCTGCGAGCCGTCGATGCTGTCCCGCGCGATACGGCCGCTCGAACGTGATGCGTTCACCGTCGACATCGGCCTGTTCCTGCGGCACGACCGTGTCGCAGTCGGTCGGCATCACCGCGCCGGTGAGGATGCGCACGCATTCGCCCGCGCCGACCCGGCCGGTGAAGGGATGACCGGCACGTGCCTGCCCGACGAGGCGCAACGTGACCGGCGATGCGGCTTCAGCATCGCCTGTGCGATGGGCCGCACGAAACGCATAGCCATCCATCGCGGCGTTGTCGTGCGCCGGCACGCGCACGGGACTGCTCAGATCGGCGACGAGCACGCGGCCAAGGCAGTCGCGCAGCGCGACATGCTCGACTTCGACGATCGGCTCGATGGTCGCGGCGAGCAGCCGTCGAGCTTCGTCCAGCGGCAACGCGCTGGCCTGGTCGCCCATGCGGGTCATGTGTGAGCCCGCGTGTCAGCGATCGTCGACGTCGCCTTGACCGGCCGCCTCTCGATCGGCTTCGTACAGTTCTTCGAGGGTATTGAGATTGCGAAACGAGCGTTCATCGTCGAACGATA
>CAXTPX010000285.1:0-4956 GCA_964246005.1 uncultured Burkholderiaceae bacterium
CGACGAGCCGACCAGCGCACTCGATCCGCTCGCCGAGGCGCACGTCTACCGCGAGCTGAAGGCCTCGCTGCCATCGGCCTGCGTGGTCGCATCGGTCCATCGCATGAGCCTCCTCGCGCACTTCGATCGCGTCGTGCTGATGGACGACGGGCGCGTGCTCGACTCGGGCCCGGTCGACGAGGTGCGGTCGCGACAGCCGCTGCTGGTCGCGATGATGGACGGCGCGGCGGGCGATCGGGAAGCGGAGCGCGAAGCCGCGTGACGGGCCGGCTCAGCGCGGCGCGATCGCCGTGTCGACGATGCGTTGGGCCTCTTCGAAGATGCGCTTCAGGTGATCTTCGCCGTCGAAGCTCTCGGCGTAGATCTTGTAGAGCGGCTCGGTGCCGGACGGACGCGCCGCGAACCAGCCGTTCTTCGTGCTGACGCGGATGCCGCCGATCGGCGCGTGGTTGCCCGACGCCGTGTTGACGATGGCGTCGATCGGTTCACCGCCGAGCTCGGACGCCACGATGTCCGAAGGCTGGATCGCGGCGAGCAGCTTCGCCTGTTCGCGCGTGGCGGGTGCATCGATGCGACCGGCCGACGGCGTGCCGAGCGCGTCGGTGATGCCGTTGTACAACTCGCCCGGATCGCGACCGGCCCGGGCGGTGATCTCGGCCGACAGCAACGCCGCCGTGATGCCGTCCTTGTCGGTCGTCCAGACCGTGCCGTCGCGGCGCAGGAACGCGGCGCCCGCGCTCTCCTCGCCGCCGAAGCCGAGCGAGCCGTCGTACAGGCCGTCGACGAACCACTTGAACCCGACCGGCACCTCGTTCAGCTTGCGACCGAGGCGCGCCGCCACGAGGTCGATCAATCGCGTGCTGACCGCGGTCTTGCCGACCGCGGCATCGGCCGACCACTGCGGCCGGTTGCGGAACAGGTAGTCGATCGCGACCGCCAGGTAATGATTCGGCGGCAGCAGCCCGACGCTCGGCGCGACGATGCCGTGACGATCATGATCGGTGTCGCAGGCGAACGCGATGTCGAAGCCGTCCTTCATCGCCGACAGCCGCTTCATCGCGTACGGCGACGACGGATCCATGCGGATCTTGCCGTCGCGGTCCAGCGTCATGAACCGGAAGGTCGCATCGACGACGGTGCTGACGACGGTCAGGTCGATGCGGTGGCGTTCGGCGATCGCGGCCCAGTAGTGCACGCCGGCGCCCCCCAGCGGATCGACGCCCATGCGGATCGCCGATCCGCGGATGACATCGAAGTCGATGACGTTGGGGAGGTCGGCCACGTACGCACCGAGGTAGTCGTGGCGATGGGTCGTCGCGGCCGCGAGCGCCTGTGCACGCGGCGTGCGCAGGACGCCGTCGAGCTTCGTCTCGAGCAGGCGGTTCGCTTCGGCCTCGATCCAGCGCGTCACGTCCTGGTCGGCCGGTCCGCCGTTCGGCGGGTTGTACTTGAAGCCGCCGTCGCGCGGCGGGTTGTGCGACGGCGTGACGAGGATGCCGTCGGCAAGGCCGGCCGTGCGGCCGCGGTTGTACGTGAGGATCGCGTGCGACACGGCCGGCGTCGGCGTGTACTCGTCGTTCGTCGCGATCATCAGCTCGACACCGTTGGCCGCGAGCACCTCTATCGCGCTCGCCGACGCCGGCTCGGACAGCGCGTGCGTGTCGATGCCGAGGAAGAGCGGTCCGTCGATGCCCTGCGCCTTGCGGTAGCGGCAGATCGCCTGCGTGATCGCGAGCACGTGCCACTCGTTGAACGCGCGATCGAACGCCGACCCGCGATGGCCCGACGTGCCGAACGCGACGCGCTGTCCGATGATCGACGGGTCGGGGATGTCCGCGTAGTAGGCGGTGACCAGCCGCGGGATGTCGACCAGCGTGTCGAGGGCCGGCAGCGTTCCGGCGAGCGGGCTCGCGTCGCTGCTCATGCCGCGCTTTCCGTCGATGCACGCGCTGCCAGGCCTCGGCCGAAGATGTCGACCCATTCACGGAAGCGCCGGGAGATTCGAGCAACAGCCTCGACGCGCGTGGTCTTCCCCGCTCGATGGCCGACGACTGCATCCCAGAAGCTCGTGCGACCGACCGCGAATCCGACGAAGCCCGGCACGCCCGACGCGACCTCGAGCCAGTGCCGCACCGCAGCCTCGTCGGCGCCGCGGCCGAGCACGATGCAGGCGACGCCGTCACGTCCGTCACGACGCGCCGTTGCGACGATCTCCTCGCAGTGCGCTCGGTCCGCGAGCCCCTCGATCTTCCAGACGTCGGGCTCGACCCCGGCGTCCTGCAATTGCCGGATCGCCTCGTTCATCAGCCGCGGCCGGACCTCCGCATCGTAGGCATCCTTGCTGCCGCCCTGCGCTGCCAGCTGCGGCTTCGTGGCCGGGACCAGCAGCTCGAACATGAATCGACGGCCGGTGCTTCGGCACGTCTCCGACAACGTTCGCAGACGATCGCTCTGACGGGCGTTCTGCGCCGCGTCGCCTTCCGGGTTGAAGCGCACCAGCGCCTTCGCGAACGTCGGGTCGAACGCGTCGAGATGCGCAGCGAAGTCGCTGCCGTACTCGAAGTCGAACTCGTCGGACCCGCTGACCTCGGTCGATGCGGCGGTCACGACCCCCCGACCGCGCGCGTCGCGCAGGATGCCCGCGCCGAACGTCTCGTCGACCAGGATGCCGGCGTCGGCCGCCGACACGCCTGCGTCGAGCGCGCTGGTGAAGCCTTCGTAGATGACCTGTTTGCTGTCGCGCACCGCGTCGGCCTGCGCGGTCGACAACGGCGGCGCGAAGCCGAACAGCTCGTGCACGTAAGAGTTGCGATGGTCGAACGGGAGGAGGTAGAGCGGTCGGTCGTATCCGGGCGTCATGTCACTGCTTCCAGCGGATTGGGCGTCGCGCGACGCCGAAGGGTCGGACGATGGTACCAACCTCACCATGAACACGGACGCGAACGCGGACGCCGATGCGACGAGCCGCGTCAGTGCCACGGTAAACTCCGCGCGACCCGAGACACATCGGGGCAATGCCACCCCACCTCGATCATGTCCCGCAAGCTCTTCGTCACCACCGCACTGCCGTACGCGAACGCGCCGTTCCACATCGGCCACATGATGGAGTACATCCAGGCCGACATCTGGGTGCGCTTCATGCGGATGCGCGGCCACCAGGTGGCGTTCGTCGGCGCCGACGATGCGCACGGCGCACCGATCATGATCGCGGCCGAGAAGGTCGGCAAGACGCCGCAACAGTTCGTGGCGGAGATCGCGGCGGACCGCCACCGCTACTTGGAGGGCTTCTACCTCGACTTCGATCACTGGCATTCGACCGATTCGGCCGAGAACGTCGAACTGTCGCAGTCGATCTATCGGACGCTGAAAGCGAACGACCTGATCACGACGCGAGACGTCGAGCAGTTCTTCGACCCGGTCAAGAACATGTTCCTGCCGGACCGCTACATCAAGGGCGAATGTCCGGTGTGCCATGCGAAGGATCAGTACGGCGACTCGTGCGAGGTCTGCGGTTCGGTCTACTCGCCGACCGAGCTGATCGAACCCTACTCGGTGCTGACCGGCGCGCGGCCGGTGCTGAAGTCGTCGGAGCACTTCTTCTTCCGACTGTCTGACCCGCGCTGTGCCGCGTTCCTGAAGGCGTGGACTTCGGGGACCTCGATCACGAGCGGTGTCCCGCGCCTGCAGTCCGAGGTCCGCAACAAGGCCGGCGAGTGGCTGCTCGGCAAGCCCGATGCCGACGGCAACTTCCCGCCGGCGGGAGGTCTCGCCGACTGGGACATCTCGCGCGACGAACCGTACTTCGGCATCCCGATCCCCGATGCCCCGGGCAAGTACTTCTACGTGTGGCTCGACGCGCCGGTCGGCTACCTCGCGACGCTGAAGAGCTACTTCGATTCGGGCAAGGCGGCCGAGGATGGACACCTGCAGAGCTTCGACGAGTTCATCGCCGACGAAGGCGTCGAGCAGGTGCACTTCATCGGCAAGGACATCATCTACTTCCACACGCTGTTCTGGCCGGCGATGCTGCGCTTCTCGGGTCGCAAGACGCCCGATGCGATCAACGTGCACGGCTTCATCACGCTGTCGGGCGGCGAGAAGATGTCGAAGAGCCGCGGCACCGGGCTGTCGCCGCTGCGCTATCTCGAGCTCGGCATGAACCCGGAATGGCTGCGCTACTACATCGCGGCCAAGCTCAACGCGCGCATCGAGGACGTCGAGTTCAACCCCGACGACTTCGTCGCCCGCGTCAACAGCGACCTGATCGGCAAGTACGTCAACATCGCCAGCCGCGCCGCGGGCTTCGTCGCGAAGCACTTCGACGGCCTGCTGTACGGCGACGGCGACGTCGCGCGCGACGGCTTCGCGAGCGAGCTGCGCGACGAGTCCCGCGAGATCGCGCATGCGATCGAGGCGCGCGAGTTCGCGAAGGCGATCCGGCTCGTGATGGAGCTCGCCGACGCGACCAACGGCTTCTTCGACATGGCCAAGCCGTGGCTGCTCGCCAAGTCCGCCGACCCCGCCGATCGCCTCCACCTGCACCGTGTCTGTACGCAGACGCTCGAGTGCTTCCGGGTCCTGTCGATCTACCTCAAGCCGATCCTGCCGAAGCTCGCGGAGGACGCCGAGGCGTTCCTCGGACTGCCGCCGCAGCAGTGGTCGGACATCGACGTGCCGCTCGCGCCGGGTGCACGGATCAACCCGTACCGGCACCTGATGGCGCGCGTCGATCCGAAGATGCTCGAGGCGTTGTTCGAACCGGTCGCTCTGCAGGAGGCGCCGATCGAAACCGCGGCAACCGTTGCAACCGTTGCAGCCATTGCAACCGCCACGATCGAGCCCCTCGGCGAAACGATCACGATCGACGACTTCGCGAAGATCGACCTGCGCATCGCCCGCATCGTGTCGGCCGAGAAGGTCGAAGGGTCGACGAAGCTGCTGCAGCTGACGCTCGAC
>CAXTPX010000286.1:0-4946 GCA_964246005.1 uncultured Burkholderiaceae bacterium
TTCACCGGGCGTCGCATTCGTCATGCTGAGCGAGCGGGCCCGCACGACGCTCGACACGACGACCAGCACCAGCTTCGCGGCCGACCTGAAGAAGTGGCTGCAGATCATGGAGGCGTACGAAGGCGGCGGTCATGCGTATCACGCGACGCTGCCGACCGATGCGCTCGTCCGTACCCACGCGACGATGATCGAGACGCGCGACCTCGGGTTCGACCATCTGCGCAGTCGGCAGGCCGAGCTCGGTCGTCGGGTTCGCTCGCTCCTGACCGGCAACGGCTTTCGCAGCGTGGCGGCCGACGGCTTCCAGGCGCCGGGCGTGATGGTCAGCTACACCGACGACGCGGGTCTCAACACCGGCAAGTCGTTTCTCGGGAATGGCTTGCAGACCGCGGCGGGCGTTCCGCTGATGTGCGACGAGCCGGCCGACTTCAAGACGTTCCGCATCGGCCTCTTCGGTCTCGACAAGCTGCAGCACGTCGACCGCACGGTGTCCAATCTGGACCAGGCGCTCACCTCGATCCTCGGGCACGTCCCGCAGGCGCGCGTCGCAGCTTGAGGCCGCGTATCGAATGAAAAAGCCCGGCGACGCCGGGCTTTTTCTTATGCGTCGCGACGGCTGCGGCGCACGACCACCGCGGCCACGCCGCCGAGCGCGAGCATCAGGCCCAGGCCCGGTTCGGGGACGGTCGCCACGTTGTCGAACAGGACACCGGCCGCGTCCGCGCTCGCGGTGAAGTCGAACGATCGTGCGATGCCGCCGAAGTGCAGCGTCGCGAGCGACCAGCTGTCGTACGTGCCGTCAACGAAGTTCGCGACGAGGTCGATCGTGCCGAGCAGCATGCCGGTCCCATTGAGTCCGGAGAACGCGCGGACCGCGCCGACCACGTCGTTCGGGCTCGAGTAGTAGAACGCGAGCGCGTTGCCGACGCCGGATGCGACGTTCAGGAAAGCCGTGTCGTGCGCGAACGCCGTGCCGAGCGGTGACGGCGCATTCGCGTAATACGTGAAGGCGGGTGCCTGGTTCGACAGGCCCGCGACGTTCACGAACGACACGCCACGGTTCGGACCGCTCGCGCCGTTGCCGGCCGTGCCGCCGTTGTAGTAATCGTTCAGGTCCGGCGCGAACTGGTTGTCGATATTCCAGTCGGCCTCGAAGTCGATCGTGAATGCCGAGGCCGATGCGAGCGCGGGCGCTCCGGCGATCAATACGACAGCGGCGGCGGCCGCGACGGCGGAATACAGCTTCATTGACGCTCTCCCTGGGTTTGATGCCGGTTCGCCGTCGGCGGTCGACCGGCAAGACGCGTGAGCCTAGGGTCGATGTACGACAGGTTCGTGACGAAGCGCGTACTCGTCGTTCCCGCGAAGGCGGCCCAGTGTCGTTGCTCGGTGTCCATGCTGTCGATCGACCTCGATTCACGAAGCAGTCACGCGGCCGTCACGACGGGTTCGTAGGATTCCGCGGCGCCGACGAATCGACCACCGCCGGTCGGACGGATCGCCCCGGCTTCCCACCAGGATCAGAGAGGACCCTCCATGGAGTTCGCATTCAGCAAGAGTCGGATCGCGCTCGCCGCGATCGCGGCGCTCGGCAGCAGCACGCTCGCGACGGCGCCGGCGCCCGCTACCGCCGCGAAGGTCGCCGGTCGATACGTCTCGGGCGACTTCCACAATCACACGACCTGCTCGGACGGGTCGATCTCGATGGAGAAGCTGGTCAAGAAGGCGACCGACAAGGTCGACACGCCGTGGGGCCTCGACTGGTTCGTGCAGGCCGGCCACGGCAATAGCGGCGGCACGCGCAACTGCACGCTCGTCGAGGACGACACGCTGAGCACGCCCGCCTATCCGTACATTCCGGGCACGAGCCCCCAGACGACCTGGACCGACAGCATCGGCAACGCGAACGTGAAGGGCGACACGACCAGCGGCGTCGGCTACATGTGGCGCTGGCAGTCGATCCAGGAATATCAGTACCCGGTCATGGAGTACCTGTCGGCGTATCGCAACCTGCCGCTCTTCATCGGCAACGAATCGATCGTCGCCGGACACGAGCATGCGTCGATGTCGGTGATCACCGGTCAGATCCCGCCCGCGCTCGACACCGCGACGGCGCCGACGAAGCCCGGTCCGATCACGGCCCGCTACGCGCCGCTCGGCAATGCCAATGCGCTGTCGCAGTGGAACTACTGCTTCGACTTCGGCGATACCGATCGCAGTCGCGGCGACATGACCGGCACGAACATCGGCAACAACTGGGAATGCTCGGTGCCGGGCAGCAACAGCGCCGCCGACCCGAGCTGGAACGTCGCGGCGCAGAAGTTGATCCCGGCCGGTGGCACCGGTACCGGCGTGCGCGGGCACCTGAAGACGGTCGAGGCGCTGAAGTGGATGGTCGCCTATCACACCAACGGCAGCTACTACGTGCCCGCCCACCTCGAGCGCGCGGGACCGTTCAACCCGGACGGGAACAACGGCTACAACGTCGAGCACCTGCGCGACTTCAACAACGCGTCGCCCAATGTGGCGTTCGGCATGGAGTCGCAGCCCGGTCACGGCGCTTCGTCGAACCGGGGCGAATACCAGGTCAAGCGCAACAACATCGGCGGCGTCCTGATCGATTCGGTGGGCGGCACCACCTATGGCGGCACCGGTGTCTACGCGTCGTTGATCGGCGGTGTGTGGGACGCGATGCTCGGCGAAGGTCGCAACTTCTGGTTCTTCGCGAGTTCGGATTGGCACAACCGCGGCAGCTTCGGCCCCGACGATCGTCGCTCGACGCAGGACTTCTACCCGGGCGAATATCAACGCGACTACGTAATGGTCCGCAACGGCAGCGACAAGCTGCGACCGCAGACGATCGTCGACGGGCTGCGCACCGGCAACAGCTTCGCCGCGAGCGGGCAGTTGATCGATCGGCTGTCGTTCATCGCGTGCACGTCGTATGCCGGCCCGGCGAGTCGTTCGAACGCCGCCGTCGAGGCGCTGGCGGTCGGCGCGGCGACGAACGACACCGACATCGACACGTCCGGTTGCGCGACGATGGGCGAGAAGCTCGCGGTCCGCCCCGGCGCCGACATCGTCGTCGCCATCGTCGTGCGCGACCCGGCCGGAACGAACTACTCGCCGTACACGTTCAACAACCCGTCGCTCGCGCAGGTCGGCATCGTCCAGCCGCTCGACAAGCCGGTGCTCGATCACATCGACATGATCCGCGGGATGGTCTCGGGCTACCGGGTCGCGGGCACTGTCGATTACGCGGGGGCCTGGCCCAGCAACTTCGACTGGCTGCGGGCGGACGGCACGACGGCGGATCTTTCCGTGGTGCCCGCTGCCGCGAAGAACGCCACGGCCGCGCTGATCAAGACCTTCAACGGCAACGGTTCGACGCCGTGGACGACGGTGACGTCGAGCAGCGACGGGACCGCGTTCCTGAAGATGTCGTACCGCATTCCCGCCGTCTCGGCGTCGCAGTACATCCGGCTGCGCGGCACCAACATCCCGCCTGCCGTGCCGTTCGAGACCGATGCGAGCGGCAACCCGCTGTCGGACCTGTACACCAACCAGAACGACCTGACGAAGCTGCGCATTCCCTGCACGGTGACGGGGACGAATGTTCCGGCCAATGGTGTCAACTTCACCGGCACGGGCATCGACGGTTGCCCGAACCACCTGCCGGTGGTCAACGGGGTGAAGTACGTCGCGTACGACGTGGCGGCATGGGCGGACCTGTGGTTCTACAGCAATCCGATCTTCATCGAGGTCGCCGGTTCCACCGTCGTGGCCGGCGTGCGCTGAAGCGGCGGCGTTCGAAGTCCGGGGCCGCGTCGTGACGCGGCCCCATTTCCATTCCGCTCACGGCTCGATGCTCAAGATCACCTCGCCCCTATCGACCCCGTCCCTCGAACGACGGCCGTTCCGCTGGCCCGCCTGGGCCCGCGAGCCGCTGCTTCACTTCATCGTGCTCGGCGCCGTGCTGTTCGCAGTCGATCGCTTCGTCTTCGTCCGCGAGGACGACCCGCACACGATCGTCGTCGGGGCCGATGTCGATCGCGAAGCGGAGCAACTGTTCAGCGCGTCGAACGGCCGCGCGCCCAGTGCCGATGAACTGGCCGCATTGCGACGCGTGTGGCTCGACAACGAAGTGCTCTATCGCGAAGGCATCGCGCTCCAGGTCGACCGTGGCGATACGGCGATCCGCGAGCGCGTGATCTTCAAGGCGTTGAGCGTGATCGACGCGAGCGTCGCGCTGCCGCCGGTCGACGAAACGACATTGCGCGGATGGTTCGAGCGCCATCGCGTCAAGTACGACGAACCGGCCCGCTTCGACTTCCAGGAAGCGGTGTTGCCGGGTCGTCCGACGGAAGCATCGACCCGGGCGTTCGTCGCGACGTTGAACGCCGGTGGCTCGGGCGAAGCCGAAGCCGGGCTGCGCGTCTTCAAGGGCCGTCCCCTGCCCACGCTCGCGCAGAGCTATGGACCCGCGTTCGCCGAGACGCTCGCCACGATGGCGCCCGATGCCTGGCAGGCCGTGCCGATTCGCGACGGATGGCGCGCGATCCGGCTGGATGGAAGAGCGCCGGCCCGGCCCGCCTCGTTCGAAGCGCTGCGCAGCGACGTCCTGCAGGACTGGAAGGACGCGACGCTTTCCGAGCAGCGCAGCGCGGCCGTCCGCGCGCTCGCGAAGAAGTACGTGGTGCGCGAGGGCGACCGATGAGCGCATGGCGAACGATCGCGGCGGCGCTCGTCGTCGTCCTGTGCAGCCTTCCGGCTGCGGCACACGAGATGACGATGGCGGAGCTGCAACTGCGCGAGACGTCGCCCGGGGAGTTCCTCGTCCAGTGGGGCGCGAGCGAGAAGCGGGCGGCGAGCGAAGAACTGCAACCGCACTGGCCCGACCATTGCCGGGCCGAGCCCGGTGTCCTGCGCTGCGGCGCCCGCGGCCT
>CAXTPX010000287.1:0-4942 GCA_964246005.1 uncultured Burkholderiaceae bacterium
GCTGCACGAGATCGGCCTGTCGATCGCGCACGCGGGCTATCACAAGCACTCGGCCTACATCCTGTCGTATGCCGACATGCCCGGCTTTTCGAAGATGGATCAGGCGAAGATCGCGCTGATCGTGCTCGGCCAGACCGGCAAGCTCACGAAGCTGTCCGGCGCGATCGAGGATCCGAACGAATGGCTCGCGGTGCTGTGCCTGCGGCTCGCGGCACTGGTCCATCGTCGTCGCACCGACCTCGACGTGTCGCTCGAACTGTCGCGCAATGGTCGCGGCTTCGCGCTGCACGCGGACCCGGCGTGGCTCGAAGGACATCCGTTGACGGAGTTCAGCCTCCGGCAGGAGGTCGGGGAGTGGGGCCGGATCGGGATCCCGTTCGAACTGGTGTGAAGCACGCGCAATGCGTGCGTGTCACACCAGGTCCGGATCGAACACCGATCGCAATGTCCACTCGCTGTTGCCGTCGCGCGAGCGACGCACGAGCCACCACGCGGCCGCCTTCTTCACGCTCCAGTCGCCATCGGCATTGGTGAGCAGGCGTCGCGCGACCTGGCCCACCCATGGCTGATGTCCGACCATCACGAGCGTCGGCGAGGCCCCGCTGACTTCGGTGATGGCGGACTCGAGTACATCGAGCACGGTGCTGGTCCGTGCGCCGGGTGCGAGCCGGCGATCGACTTCCGGCTGCAACGACATGCGGTCCGCCAGCGGCTGCGCCGTCTCGCGCGTGCGGACCGCCGGGCTGATCACGATGCGGCTGTTCTCGTCGAGATGACGCGCCAGGACCTTCGCGACCCGCGACGCGTCGCGCTGACCCTTCGCGGTCAATGCCCGCTCGAGATCGGGAACGCGATCCTCGGCTTCCGCATGGCGCCAGAGGAACAGGTTGATGGTCTGCATCGAACGCAGCTTGAGCGTTCGGCTCGACCGGATCAAGTGCGGCCGCATGTCGAGCAGATAAGGCTGCAGACTTCTCAGCATCGAGTGCACGCGAGCAGTTGACCGAGCCGCGCAGCCACCGGCGGGCCGGCGATCAGCACCCACGTCGCGAAGCACAGCATCAGCGCGACGAACACCGCGGCGCTGCCGAGGTCCTTCGCGCGCCCCGACAGGCGGTGATGGTCGAGCGAGATGCGGTCGACGGCGGCCTCGATGCTCGAGTTGACCAGCTCGACGATCAGGACCATCCCGATCGAGCCGATCAGCACCACCGTCTCGATCGCCGGCAGGGACAGCAGGATCGCCGCCGGCACGAGGACGGCCGCGAGAATCAGCTCCTGACGGAAGGCGCTTTCGATGCGCAGCGCGAGCGCCAGTCCCCGGAAGGAATACGTCAACGCATCGCGAATGCGACGCAGGCCGCCGACGCTCTTGTACGGGCTCTCCGCTTCGACCGGTTCGTGGTCGCGCATCAACGCGCTGCACGAGCGGTCGGATCGGTCGCGTGCCGTCCGGTCGCCTTACGTTCCGGATCGACCGCCGGGCCGACGATCGGATGCAGGTGCGCGAGGAACTGGCGCGTGCAGGCTTCCCACGAGAAGCGTTCGGCGTGCGTGCGCGCGACGCCGCGATCGATCGTCAAGGCGCGCAGCGCGGCGGACCGCAGGTCTTCATCGAGGGCGCCTGCCGCCGTGGCATCGGCAACGTCGCCGATCACGTCGATCGGACCCGTGACCGGATAGGCTGCGACGGGACAGCCGCAGGCCAGTGCCTCCAGCAGCACGAGGCCGAACGTGTCGGTCCGGCTCGGGAACACGAACACGTCGGCGGCGTTGTAGAGCGCCGCGAGTTCGAGTTGCTTCAGCACGCCGGTGAAGCGGACCTGCGGGTACTGCGCCTTCAACCTCGCGAGCAGCGGCCCCTCGCCCGCGACCCACTTGCTGCCCGGCAGATCGAGCGCGAGGAACGCTTCGATGTTCTTCTCGACGGCGACGCGACCGACGTAGAGGAAGATCGGCTTCGCGAGGTCATGCGGCATCGGTCGTCCCGGCTTGAACAGGTCGAGCTCGACGCCGCGCGACCACAACACGACGCGTTCGGGGGCGAAGCCGAACGCTTCCAAGTCTTCCTTGACGACGCGCGTCGGGACGAGTACCGCTCGGGCCTGCCCGTGGAACCAGCGGAGGAAGCGATACGTGATCGACAACGGAACGCCGATGCGCGCGTGCACGTACTCCGGGAAGCGCGTGTGGTACGCCGTGGTGAACGGCAGTCCGCATCGAAGTGCATAGGCACGCGCGGCGACGCCGAGCGGTCCTTCGGTCGCGATGTGGAGCGCCTGCGGCGCGCTGTCGCGGATGCGCTTCGCGACGCGGCGCTTCGGAAACAGCGACAGCCGGATCTCGGGATAGGTCGGACAGGGCACGGTCCTGAATTCGAGCGGCGTCAGGAGATCGACCTGATGCCCCACCCTCTCCAGTTCGCGGCGGGTCGACTTCAACGTGCGGACGACCCCGTTGACCTGCGGATCCCATGCGTCGGTGACGATCAGGATCTTCACGAGGCCACCGCCAGGGACGGCACTGCGCGATCGACCTCGAGCGCGCCGATCGACTTCCATTCGACGATCTCGAGCCGGCCCGTGTGGTCCTCGACCAGCGCCGTCAGGCTTTCGACCCAGTCGCCGTCGTTGCAATAGAGGACGCCGTCGATCATTCGCATCTCCGCCTTGTGGATGTGGCCGCAGACGACGCCGTCGAAGCCGCGTCGACGCGCTTCGCCGACGAGCGCGTGTTCGTAGTCGTCGATGAACGCGACCGCGTTCTTGACCTTGTGCTTCAGGTACTGCGACAGCGACCAGTAGCCGAAGCCATGGCGCGCCCGCACGCGGTTGAACGCGTGGTTGAGGGCGAGGGCGAGCGTGTAGAGGCGGTCGCCGAGATGCGCGAGCCACTTCGCGTGCTGGATCACGCCGTCGAACAGGTCGCCGTGCGTGACCAGGAGTCGCCTGCCGTCCGCGGTGATGTGGATCGCTTCGTGGACGACGTCGATGCCGCCGAATGCGTGCCCGACGTAGCCGCGCGCGAATTCGTCGTGGTTGCCGGGCACGTAGATCACCCGCGTCCCTTTGCGCGCCTTCCGCAGGATCTTCTGCACGATGTCGTTGTGCGACTGTCGCCAGGTCCAGCCCCGCTTTAGTTGCCAGCCGTCGATGATGTCGCCCACGAGATACATCGTGTCCGCGTCGTTGCAGCGAAGGAAGTCGAGCAGGAAGTCGGCCTTGCAACCGGCGGTGCCCAGATGCACGTCGGAGATCCAGATCGTGCGGTGGCGATGCGACGAGCCTTCGGCGGGATCGTCGGTCGAGGCGACGGGCAGCGCGCGGAAGAAGGTGGCGTTCAGCGGGGCGTTCATGCTGAACCGGGATTCAATCGTCGCTTCGTGACACCGTCGTGATGATTCGGCGACCGTTCGGCGACACGCGCGTGGCGCGGCGTTGCATCGGCGCCTCGTCCAGCTGGTCGTACGGACCCTGCGTGCTACACTCCCGCCTCTTTTTCAGGCGCGTAGCTCAGCTGGTTAGAGCACCACCTTGACATGGTGGGGGTCGATGGTTCGAGTCCATTCGCGCCTACCAATTCGGTAGGAAACGAAGCACTTGGTGGCGACGCCAGGTGCTTTTTTTTTGGCGATTCCGAAACAGTACCGGGAGGTGGTGCAACTTCCGCCCGCCGTCGGGCCCTTTCGGGAGAACGTCACAGTGCCCACGCTGCCAGGCACCCGGGCCCCCGAAAACGCGTCGACTTCCGACAGGTCGGCAGACGCCTTCGGATCCTGCGGCATGCAATCACATGCCTGTTCCGCGTATGGCCCCGGCCCGGGGCGCCGGACACTGTGGCTTCCATGTCCCAGGCCAACGTCAACTCCGCACCTCCCCGCCAGCCCGCGTGGGACATCACCGTCACGCGACTGGTTCGGGCCGTGCGGCCCCAAGTCGAGGCCTGCGCGCTCGATCTGGCGCGCCGCTTCGAGGCCATCGGCCTCAGCAGCGACACGCAGGTCCGGCAAACACCACGCGGACTGTCGACGTTCCTGGCCTTGGTGGGACAACGCGGCCTGATCTGCATCATCGACATGACGTTGGTCGATGGCATGGCCGTCGGCCAGGGCCCCTGCGCCGTGCTGGACATCCGCCTGCTCGACGCCTGCGGGGATGTGGCGGCCGATGGTCTCGCCGGCGAAGGGCTTGGTCGCCCCTGTCACGAAACTGCAGCCGCCGAGGCCCTCAGCCGGGAGAGCCTGGAACGGGCAGCCGTCGCGGTCTACGTGGCGACCCTGGCACAGTTCGACCTGTTAAGACCGGGCGCCCGACATGGTTGATGGCCCGGCGTTGCGTCGGCTCGCGTGTTGGTTCGGAAGTCCATCCGCATGCCCCAACTGCCGGGCTCGAGCCGGTGTGGCGCATCACGGGATGACGCGGTGCGCGCGCAGCTGCGTGAACAGGTCGATGAACGACGCGCGACTGTCGTAGTGATCGACGAAGCCGAAGTCCCGACTCTTCGTCATGTCGTTGACGCACTCGATCTCGCGACCCAGGTCGGCGTCGGTGTGCCACCACGACGCGAGGCGGTCGACGTCGCGCTCGACGAGGCCGTGATGGTGCGCGATCCTCGCCCACGCCGCGCCCGCGCTGTCGGCCATGCGCGGTGCGAGCGGTGCCGACACGTCGGGGCACCCGCCCGGCTCGATCCCGAAGAACGCGGCGATCTCGCCCCACATCCAGCGCCAGCGGAATACGTCGCCGTTGACGATGTTGAACGCCTCGTTGCGCGCCGCGGGCGAGCGGGCAGCCCACTCGAGTTGCCGGCCGAGCAACGCAGCGTCGGTGACGTCGGTCAGTCCGTTCCATTGCTGGCGCGAGCCGGGGAACACGAACGGCAGGCCCTCCTCGCGGCACAGCGTGGCGTACACCGCGAGGGTGCGGCCCATGTTCATCGCGTT
>CAXTPX010000288.1:0-4940 GCA_964246005.1 uncultured Burkholderiaceae bacterium
CGCCGGCCCGTGCGACCGCGAGCTCGTCGAGCGCGGTGACCTCGACACCGCTCGCGTCGATGCGTCCCGCCACGCCACGACGATGGCGACGGCGGACGATCGGCGCCGGTCGCTCGAAGCGCACGTCGTACATGCGTTCGGGCGGCACGTCCGCCCGACCGATCTCGAACAGGTCGCGAAAGCCCTCGTTGCCGATCAGTCCGGTCACGGCGCCCTTGCGTTCGAGGATCGCGTTTAGCCCGAGCGTCGTGCCGTGCACGAAGATGCCGACCTCTTCGAGCGGCGTTCCGAGTTGGCGCAATGCCGCCATCACGCCATCGGCCGGACGCGCTGGCGTCGTCGGCGCCTTCGCGAGGACGACCTCACCGGTCTCCTCGTCGAACTGCACCGCGTCGACGAAAGTTCCCCCGATATCGACGGCAACGCGATATCGCTGGTGCCCCGTCATCGGTCAATCGCTCCCGCGCTTCGCGACCCGGCTCGACGACCGCCCGCGCCGATCAGCGAACCGCTGGAGCTCGTTCCGCGAACGGCTCGGCGGTCGACTTCGAAGTCATCGTCGGACAGGGCGATCAATAGCGCACCTCGGCTTCGACGCCCACGATGCGCGGTTCGTTGGCGCTCCGCAGCGATGTCCCGGGTCCGAGCGCGTTCGCGCCGACGGCTGCGGGCGTGCGTTCGTCGGTGAGGTTGCGACCGAAGATCGCGACTTCGTAATGCGCCGGACCGACGTCCCGGCCGAACGCCACGCGCGCGTTGAGGAAGGTCTTGGCTGGCGTCCGCACCTCGTTGGCGAGATCCCAGTAGACGTCGCCGCGGTGCTGCACGTCAACCCGACCGACCAACTGTCCGCTGGCGATGGCGTACTGCGTCTCGAGCCCGACGTTCGCCGTGAACCCGTACACCTGCGGCGTCCGGTTGTCGTTGAATTGCCCCTGGTCGAAGCGATCGATCCTGGTCTTGTTGTAGCCGGCGCCGGCGTTGGCCTTAAGCCACGACTTCAACAGGTACTGGGTCTCGAGCTCGACGCCGTTGACGGTCGTCTCGGGAATGTTCGTGATGGCGCGATAGATGCCCTGCGCGGTGGCGAGCGAATAGAAGAACTGCTGGTTCTCGAAGCTGGTATGGAAGACCGCACCGTTGACGGTCAGGCGACCGTCGAGCCAGCTCGACTTGGTTCCGAACTCGTAGTTCTTCGACCGCTCGTCCTGATACAGCCGGATCGTCAGCGGCGACGTGGGATTGAAGCCACCCGTCCGAAAGCCCTTGGAATAGGTGAAGTACGACAGCAGGTCCGGCGTCCATTTGTAGGCCAGC
Source organism: uncultured Burkholderiaceae bacterium (assembly GCA_964246005.1). Classification (GTDB taxonomy): domain Bacteria; phylum Pseudomonadota; class Gammaproteobacteria; order Burkholderiales; family Burkholderiaceae_D; genus CAHJXF01. The sequence goes on from CAXTPX010000288.1 coordinate 1,318, forward strand.
GTCGCCTTCGGCTGGAGCTCGGAAAAGGTGTGCGAGTCGTTGACGGCGGTACTCGGGTAGGCCACCGAGGCGCGGACCCGGTCGTAGCGCAGACCCCCGGTCAGGTTGAAGTTGCCCGGCAAGTCGTAGCTCGCCTGTCCGAAGAACGCTGTGCTGTACTGAACGGTATTGGTGATGTTGTCGCCACCGATCGGATACACGATGCTGCCGTCCGGCTGTTGAGCCCCGAACTGCGTGATGTCGTTGACCCTGTAGCGCTGGAAGAACGCGCCAAGGTTGTAGCGCAACGGTCCTGACGCGTTCGACGTCAGACGGAACTCCTGGCTGGCGCCGCGCGTGTCGTTGCGCCAGGTCTGGCCGAAGAGCGGCGCCGGCGAGAAGTCGCCGTCTGCTGTGAGGAACTGGTTCGCGCTGTTGTAGGCCGTGATCGACGTGAGCGTGAACGGGTCGAGCGCGTAGTCGACCTTTACCGAATAGGTCTGCAGCGTCCGGTTGTCCTCTCCGGTGATGTTGGTGTCGGGATTCTTGGAAAAATTGTCGAAGTCGCTGTTGGGCACCGCGACCAGCCACAGCGCGTTATTCCGTCCGTTGGTCCCGGTCGCGCGCAGGTCGATCGACAGGTCGGCGAACGGCTTAAACAACAGCTGTCCGTTCCACGTCGTCTCGTGCGACGCGTCGACCTTGTTGTTGTTGAAATCGTTGTTGATGCGGCCTGCGAAGTCCGTGTGGTCGAGCCCCAGGCGATACCACGCGACGCCTTGCGACAGCGGCCCGCTGACCGAGGCCACGTATTCGCGGCCGTCGCCCTCGAAGGCACTGACTCGTGCGCGCGCCTCGACATTGTCGGTCGGCGCCTTGGTCACGATGTTGATCGCGCCCGCGATCGCGTTGGCGCCGTACAACGTCCCTTGCGGGCCCCGCAGGAACTCGATCTGCTGCACGTCGACGAAGTTCTGCTTGAGGAATTCCTGGCCCGGCTGCGGCACGCCGTCGACGACGATGGCAAACGGTGATTGGCCGCCCTGGACCGTCGTGAAGCCACGGAACGAAACCGTCTGGATGCCCGGGCGCAGTTGGTCGATGATGACCAGATTGGGAGTCAGCGCAGCGGCGTCCTGGATATTGCGGATGCCGGCTCGCTCGATATCGCGCTCGTTGATGACCGTGATCGCGGTCGGCACGTCCTGCGCCTTCTCGACCCGCTTCTGCGCGGTGACCGTCACCGCATCGAGTTGTGGCACCGTCGTCTCGGGCTGCGTGCGAACGTCGTTCGTGGACCGGTCGGTTGCCGATTCCACCGACTGCGCACCGGCGGTCGCGGAGATCGCGAGCAACGGCGTCAACGTGGCGACGTACAGCGAGATACGGCACTCGCGACTCAGTTTCTTCGGCAACGACGTACGCAGGTTCATGGCGGATTTCCGAGGGGTTGTACCGATTGCGACGCCGTCATGTTTGCCCCTGCGTAGCGGGTGATCAATGACATCTTCCGCGAAATAGTTTGCGTGACATGCAACGTAGCGACGTTGCGTTCGACGCAAACTGAATGTCGCCAACCGGCACGTGAATCGCGGTACAAGCAAATACCCGTCAATCCACCTCGTGTCCGACCCCGACTTTCGTCATGAATCGTTTGAGCCGCGCTCTGCGGAGCGCCGTCGAGCGCAGCCCGCTCAAGCCGGTGGGCGATAGCGAACTGCGCGGGTGGTTCTTTCTCGCGACCGTCAAGATCGGGGTGATGATCTGCGTGCCGTTGTTCGCGCTCGGTGGACAGTTGGGCACCCACATGCGACTCGCGGAGCTTGCACCCGCGGTGGTGGTCGGCGCGCTCGTGACGACGGTGCTCGCGATCCTGACCGGGCTGATCGGCATGCGAACGCGGGTCCCGACAGCGGTGCTGGTGCGTCACACGTTCGGTGTGGCGGGCGGTAAGGTGGTCGCCGCGATCCTGATCGTCACGTTGTTCGGCTGGTTCGGCGTGCAGACCGAGGTGGTCGTCCACAGCATTAATGCGTTGCTCGCCTCAGGCTTCGGCTTCACCGTGCCGCGACTGGTGCTGACGGTGCTGTGCGGCACGCTGATCAGCAGCACCGCGATCATCGGCGTACGCGCGCTCGGTAAGGTTTCCTACCTGGCGGTGCCGCTGCTGCTCGCGGTGATTGCCGTGCCGACCTGGGTTGCGCTGCACACCCACGATTGGGTCGGGCTCCTCGACCTGCCGTCGTCGCAGACGCCCTACAGCTTCGGCACGGTCGTGTCGATCATCACGGGCGGTCACATCGTCGCCATCGCGATCACGCCCGACCTGTCGCGCTTCATGCGCAGCGGGCGCGACACCGTGATCGGGGTCGTTGTCGGTTACGGCATCGCGTTGCCGCTCCTCTTGACGATCGCCGCATTGCTCGCGCTGATCTATCGGAATGGCGATCTCGTCGCGATCATGATCCTCACCGGTGTCGGGGGACCGGCATTGCTGGTGCTGTTGCTCGCGACGTGGACCGCGAACGACAAGAATCTCTACGAGACGTCGCTGGCGCTGTCGTCGCTGACCCCGACGATCGCACGATGGAAGCTCACCGTTTTCGCAGCGATCGTCGGGACCGCGCTCGCCGCCGCCGGCATCTTCAGTCACTTCATCGCGTTTCTTGTCTTCATGGGCATCACGATCGGTCCGGTCGCGGGGGTCTACTTGGTCGACTACCTGCTCTACCCGGTGCGTTATCGCGAAGGCGATCCGGTCACTATTCGCAAACGGTCGTTCATCGCATGGGCCGGCGGCATCCTGGTCGGCCTGTGCACTCTGCCGGTCGACGGCGGAGGCTTCGGCTTGTTGTCCCTTACGTCGGCGCCGACGCTCGATGCGCTGTTCGGCGGGGCGCTGTTCCACTGGGTGATACAGCGATTCTCGGGCGCTTCACGGCAGTCGCGAAGAGGGCTTGCTTGACAAGCGAGCGTTCGCATCAGGCTCGGAGTCCGGTGACCACCTCGGCCCGCAGGGGGTTCTGATGGATTCATTCTCATGACGCCGCCCCGCTCGATCTTCACGCAGCGGCGCCGTACCGCCTGGTCGAGCCCACTGTCGCGCGCGATTTGCGTGCCCCCGTAAGGGGCCGCCGACACGGCCTCACCGCTCCGCATTCGACTTGTCCGTGAACTTCCGCCTTGCTCTTGCTCATCGCTTCCTCCTGACCACATCATGCTAGTTGATGTGTCCGGAGAACTGAGGGAAGGCCAGAACGCTTGCGAACGGCCAGATCAGCCGCCTTGCAGAGCCGGTAGACGCGCTTGTGGTTGAGACGAACGAAGCTGTAGAAGATCCATCGCTGCATTGTCACGAGCAGGCACGTCGATTGCAAGGTTTGTGGATCGACTGATCGGGAGTTGACGATGGTGCGCTACAAGACGATCGACACGAGCCCGCGGTTCCTGGCGGTGGATCTGGAAGCGCAGTTGCTGCCGGGTACCTTTGAGCACGCCCTGCATCATCGCGACATCGACCTGTCGGCGTTCGACGCGCGCTTCGCCAACGACGAGACCGGACCACCGGCGATGCTGCTGAAGGTCGTGTTGCTCGCGTACTCGCGCGGCATCGTGTCGAGCCGTGGCATCGAGCGGGCGTGTCG
>CAXTPX010000289.1:0-4928 GCA_964246005.1 uncultured Burkholderiaceae bacterium
GTCGTCTCGGCCATCGAAGCGAACGTGGCGGCGCAGGCCGGCCGGCCGCTTCCGCGTCCCGAGCCGGCGATCGTGCAGCAGAAGGCGCCTTGCGCGAGCTTCTCCGAGATGTGGCGACCACCGTACCGATCGCGCGTGCTGATGTTGATCGTCTTCAATCTTTGTCAGGCGATCGGGTACTACGGCTTCGCGAACTGGGTGCCGACGCTGCTGATCGGTCAGGGCATCACGGTGACGAAGAGCCTGCTCTACGCGTTCGTGATCGCGATCGCGCTGCCGTGCGGGCCGCTGTTCGCGATGCTGTACGCGGACAAGGTCCAGCGGAAGTGGCTGATCATCGGCGGCGCGTTGGCCGTCATCGTCTTCGGGCTGACATTCGCGCAGATGCGCGAGGTCGTGCCGCTGATCGTCCTCGGGGTATTGATCAGTCTCGCGGGTCAGACGATCTCGGTCGCATACCATGCGTACCAGGCCGAGCTCTTTCCGACGGAGATCCGCTGTCGCGCCAACGGGCTCGTCTATTCGGCGAGCCGCGTCGGCGCGATGTTGTCCGGTTTCCTGATCGCCTTCCTGCTGCGCGACTTCGGCGTGGTCGGCGTGTTCGCCGGCATCACGACGTGTTACGTCGCGGTGATCGTCGCCATCGGCGTGTTCGGGCCGAAGACCAACGGGCTGCGTCTCGAGGAAATCTCCCACTGAACGCCGCGATGAAGAACGAGTTCACCATCGGCGCGTACCCCTCGGGTTTCGGCGATGACGCGTCTCGCCGTCGACGGCCGCAGATCGTGGAGGACGGATCCGCCCGACGTCCGGTCGTCGACGTCGTCGCGGTCGACCTCGAGCCGATCGGCTCGTCGACGCTCGTGCGCCGTGCCGTCCCGCCATGACGGAAGACGCCCCGCACGGTGTTCACTCGATGACCACCGACGAAGCGCCACGGGCACCGACCTTCGGCGAGGCGGTGCGCTACTGGCTGAAGCTCGGCTTCGTGAGCTTCGGCGGGCCTGCGGGGCAGATCGCGCTGATGCACGAAGAACTGGTCGTGCGAAAGCGCTGGATTTCGGAACAGCGGTTCCTCCACGCGCTCAACTACTGCATGGTGCTGCCCGGCCCGGAGGCCCAGCAGTTGGCCACCTACATCGGTTGGCTCCTGCATCGCACGATGGGTGGCATGGTCGCAGGAGCGCTGTTCGTCCTGCCATCGTTCTTCATCCTCGTGGGCCTGTCCTGGGTCTACATGGCGTACGGTGCCGTTCCAGCGATTGCCGGCATCTTCTACGGCATCAAGCCGGCGGTGACCGCGATCGTCGTCTTCGCGGCGTATCGCATCGGTTCGCGAGCGCTCAGGAACATGTGGCTCAAGGCCATCGCCGCAGCGGCCTTCGTGGCCATCTTCGCCTTCGCGCTTCCGTTCCCGTTCATCGTGCTCGTTGCCGGTGTCATCGGATTCGTCGGTGGCCGCACGGCGCCCGAAAAGTTCGCCGCCGCCGGCGGCCACAGGGGGTCCGGCGAGACCTTCGGCGCCGCATTGATCGACGACGACACGCCGACTCCACCCCATGCCCTCTTCACCCGGGCGAGGTTCACCCGGGTCCTCGTCGTCTGGAGCGCGCTCTGGATCGCTGCCATTGCTGCGCTCGTCGCGGCTTGTGGCGGGGATGCGGTGCTGACCCGGATGGGATGGTTCTTCACGAAGGCCGCTCTGCTCACGTTCGGGGGCGCCTACGCGGTGCTTCCTTACGTTTTCCAGGGAGCGGTCACCGACCATGGATGGCTGACCGCGCCGCAGATGATCGACGGGCTCGCTCTCGGCGAGACGACGCCCGGACCGCTGATCATGGTGGTCGCGTTCGTCGGCTTCGCGGGGGGCTGGTCGAAGGCCCTGTTCGGCCCCGACGCGTTGTTCGTCGCCGGTACCGCCGCTGCCGCGGTTGCGACCTTCTTCACCTTCCTGCCGTCGTTCTTCTTCATCTTCGTCGGCGGTCCGTTCATCGAGTCGACGCACGGGAATCTCAGCTTCACGGCGCCGTTGACGGCCATCACCGCCGCGGTGGTCGGCGTCATCGTCAACCTGGCCGTCTTCCTTGCCTACGCCGTGCTCTGGCCCGATGGACTGGCCGGCCGCCTCGAGTGGCCATCCGCGCTCATCGGTCTGGCCGCGGCGATCGCGCTGTTTCGTTTCAAGGTCGGCGTCGTGCCCGTGGTCGTCGCCTCGGGATTGGCCGGCCTTGTCATCGCTTTCGTCCGCTGAAGGGTCACGGACGCCTGATAACGGGGATCATCCGCTGCAGCACGCCGTCCTTCCACAGAAAGTGGTGCAGCAGACCGGCAATCGCGTGGATCGCGGCCAGGACGAGCAGTCCGTCGGCGGACAGGCCGTGGAGATTCCCGATCGCATCGCGCAGCGGCTTGTCGTTCGGCGCGAACGACGGGATGCGGAAGAGACCGAAGATCGCATCGCCGCGAACCCAGGCATTGGCGATGCCGAGCGCGACGGTCGCACAGACCAGCGCATACAGCGCTCGGTGCGTGAAGGTCGACACGAGACGAAGCAGGCCCTCGTCCGCAGGCGCGAGGCGCCTGCCTGCGGTCAATCGCCAGACGATCCGGTAGACGATGACGAGCGCGAGGAGTGCGCCGAGCACGATGTGGAGGCTTCGAGCGGACGTGCGCGGCGTGCCTTTCGGGAACCAGTCGATCGTCTGGCCGAGCGACCACAGCGCCACCACGAGGAACGCCGTCAACCAGTGAAGGCCGATGGAGCGGCGATCGTATCGGTCCGGAGGGGAGGTCGACGGGGGCATGATCGGTTCGATGGGATGGCGATCGCTCACGTTAGACTCGATCGTTCCGGGCGATGGGCCGGCAGGCCGCCGCGCCCACGAAGGCTCGCGCAACGTGATGAAGAGACGAAAGCACGACGAAGGACATCGCCTCGACAGCATCAACTGGCTGAGGGCCGCGGTCCTCGGCGCCAACGACGGCATCGTGTCGACGACGAGTCTCGTCCTCGGCGTCATCGGCGCGAACGCGTCGCACGGCAACATCCTCCTCACCGGCATCGCGGGGCTGGTGGCGGGCGCGATGTCGATGGCGACCGGCGAGTACGTGTCGGTGTCGTCGCAGGCGGACACCGAGGCGGCCGCGCTCGCGATCGAGCGGGAGGAACTGAGCGAAGACTACCCCAGCGAGGAGCGCGAGCTCACGGGCATCTACGTGAAGCGCGGGCTCGACGCGACGCTCGCGCAACAGGTCGCGAAGCAGTTGATGCGGCACGACGCCCTCGGGGCTCATGCCCGCGACGAACTGGGACTCACCGACGTCTCGGCTGCACGGCCTCTGCAGGCGGCGCGCGCATCGGCGGCGAGCTTCGCGGCCGGCGCGGCGCTGCCGCTGGCCGTCATCGCGCTCGCGCCCGACGGAGCGCTCGCGGCCTCCGCGGGGATCGCCGCGCTCGTCGCGCTGGCGTTGCTCGGTGCGCTCGCGGCCTGGACCGGTGGGGCGAAGCTGCTGCCGAGCGTGGTCCGCATCACGTTCTGGAGCGCCCTGGCGATGGCCATCACGTTCATGGTCGGTCGGCTGTTCGGCACGCAGCCCTGAGCGCGGGCAGGCCTCGAGTCGGCCTAGCCGACGGACGTCCACGGTGCCGGTCGTCGGGCGCCGCTGCTCGCGTACCACGCGATCAGCCCGGGCACGAACACGACCAGGTCGCGAAGACGACGGGCGGCCGCCAGTGCCAGCGACGTCGCGCCGTCGATGCCGAGCGCGGCGCCGATCAGCTGGAAGGCGCCCTCCTGCACGCCGACGGCGCCCGGGACGAGGAACGCTGCGCTGCTGATCGACTGGACGAACGCTTCGATCAGCAGCGCGTGCTCGATCGGGATCGCATGACCGAGGACATCCAGCGCGAGCCAGACCTCGGCGGCCCCTGCGAACCAGCCCGCCAGCTGCCATGCGAACGACACGATCGTCGCGCGCCGATCGGCGTAGACGTTGCGCAGGCGCGCGTCGAACTGCACGGCCAGGCCGGCCAACCCGCGCCATCGTTCCGCGACGAACCGGTTCGCCACGGTCGTCAGTCGCACGAAGGCGTTCGAGCGGCTGACCAGCAGCGCTACGGCCCCCAATGCGAGAAGAGCGGCGACACCGCCCCCGAGCTGCCATGACAGTTCCGTTCCCAGGCCGACGTGAACGGCGAGAGCCAGGCCCACGATGGCGAAGGTCGCCTGGCTCAGCATCGAGAGCACCATGTCCGCGACGAGACTCGCCGAGACCGCGACCGGGTCGACGCGGTGCGCGAGCACTCGATAGGCCGCAAGCTCTCCGCCGATGCGGGCGACCGGCAACAGGCCGTTGACGGATTCGCGGACCCACGTCGCGAGGGCGACGGTCGCGAACGGACAGCGTGCGTCGTCCAGCAGGAGAGCCTGCCACCCGCGTGCGTTCATCAGCATCGGGACGAGGTGCACGAGCGCGACGAGAAGCAGTCCGTAGCCGGCGCTGTGCAGCGTCGCCGCGATCGGTCCGGGGCCCTCGCGCAGGAAGAGCGCTGCCGCGAGCACGAGGCCCGCGCCGGCCGCCCATCGGCCGATCGCCTTCAAGCGGCGACCGCATCCGGCCCGGCGACGTGCCGGAACGCGATGTCGCGAACGGCGTCGAGTGCCTGGACGTCGAGCAATGCGGCCAGTTCGTCGGTGTAGGCATAGCCTCGGCACGAGTCCTGGAAGGTGTTCACCATCGCGGGATGGAGATAGATCTCGTTGCGCCCGGCGGGCAATGCGCCCAGCAGGAGTTCCAGTCGATCCGCGGTCATGGCGCCGGACCACGCGCAACCGAAGACATGGTCCGCGCAACCGATGCCGGCGTGCCGCAGGCGACGTCGCAGCAGCGCGGTGTACGGCCACAGCGACGGCGACGCGGGCGTCGTC
>CAXTPX010000290.1:0-4914 GCA_964246005.1 uncultured Burkholderiaceae bacterium
CAGCGGCATCCGGATCGCGCCGCCGACCGCGTCGAAGCCGGGGCCGGGGCGGGCCAGCCCGGCCGCGAGCCAGCCCGGCTCGGGGATCGTATCGTCGTCGGTGAACGCGATGACGCGGGCCGTGCTCGCGCGCCATCCGGCATTGCGCGCGCCGGCCGGGCCCTGCGTCCGCGTCACCGGCACGTAGCAGAAGCGTGGCTTCCCGCCGGTCGCGCGGTCGTGCGCATCGATGAGTGCCCGGGTCTCGACGGCGCCGTCGTTGCCCGCGTCGTCGTCGGCCACGATCACTTCGTAGCGAGCGCCCTCCAGGGTCTGCATCCCCAGCGCCGCGAGGCAGCGGGCGAGCAGGTCGGGGCGGCGATAGGTCGCGATCACCACCGCGACCTCGACGCGTCGCGGGCCGCCGACCGCGGCCTCGTCCACCTTCATCGAGCGTCCTTCTCGAGGATGAACGATCCGATGACGAGCGCGTCGAGCGGTGACGTCCAGAAGCTCTCGACCGCGTCGCGCGGCGTGCACACGATCGGCTCGCCGCGCGTGTTGAACGACGTGTTGACGAGGACCGGTACGCCGGTCAGGCGATCGAATGCGGTCAGCAACGCGTGCACCAGCGGGTTCTGACGAGCAGCGACGGTCTGCACCCGCGCCGTGCCGTCGACGTGGCGAACGGCCGGGATGCGGTCGGCCTTGTCGGGCAGGACGTCGTAGACGAAGAGCATGAACGGTGCGTACAGAGGGCGGGCCGCCGTTCCTTCGCACGTGGAGCGCCGATCGACGAACCACTCGTGCGCCTTCTCCTCGAGCACCATCGGCGCCACCGGCCGGAAGTCCTCCCGATCCTTGATCTCGTTCAGCCGCGCCTGCATCGACGCGTTGATCGGCGACGCCAGGATCGACCGCGCGCCCAGCGCGCGCGGACCGAACTCCAGCCGGCCCTGGAACCAGCCGATGACGCGGTCGTCGGCGAGCAGCCCGGCCGTCTCCGACGCGATGTCGTCGACGCGACGAAAGCGGACACCGGTCCACGCCAGGAAGCGTTCGATCTCGACATCGTCGAACGATGGGCCGAGGTAGGCATGCTCCATCGTCCAGCGCGGCGAAGCAGCCTGTCCCGAGCGCGCCTCGCGATCGACCCACAACGCGGCGCCGAGCGACGTCCCCGAGTCGCCGGCCGCCGGCTGCACCCAGATCTCGCGGAACGGACCCTGGTCGCGCACGATGGCATTCATCACGCAGTTGAGCGCGACGCCACCGGCCATCACCAGCCGCTCGGCGCCGGTCCGGCCATGCAGCCACGTCGCGAGTCGCACGACGCCGCGTTCGAGCGCGAGCTGCAGCGAGCGCGCGATGTCGAAGTGGCGCTGCACGAGCGGCCCGCCTCGCAGGCGCGCGGGTCCGAAGCGTCGCTCGAATTCGGGCGGCTCGACCCGGTAGGTGCCGTCGTCGCCGACCTTCAGGATCTCGTCGAAGGCATCGATGCAGGTCGGTTCGCCGTACGAGGCCAGCGCCATGACCTTGTACTCGTCCGACGAGTGCAGGAAGCCGAGATAGCGCGTCAGGTCTTCGTAGAGGAGCCCAAGCGAATGCGGCAGGTCGACCTGCGAGATGCGGCGATACGTCTCGCCGTCGAAGTGTCCGAAGCTGGTCGTCGCACGCTCGCCGCGACCGTCCATCGTCAGCACGGCCGCCGACTCGAACGGCGAAGCGAGGAACGCGCTCGCCTCGTGCGCCAGGTGATGTTCGACGAAGGTCCAGCGCGCCAGGACATCGTCGATGCGCGCGCCCACGAAGCGCGCCGAAAGGTGATGCGGCGCGCCGTCGACCAGCTGGCGCGGCGCGTTGACGATGTACGACAGGAACAGCGGATCCCACGGTGCCGCGCTCGTCGGCCGAACGGACGGCTGCATGGGCAGCAAGATCGTCTCCTGCAGACCCGCTTCGGCATTCAACAGTCGCGGATCGTACGAGTAAGCGAATCGATCGACGTCCGACAGGTTCGCCCCGACCGTCGAGAGGCAGTAGTCGATCGCGTTGAACGGCAGTTGCCATGTCGAGAACGGCACCGGCCGCTTGCCGTGCTTGACGTGCGTGAATCGTTCTTCCTCGGCCGCGGCGACGACTCGGCCGTCCTGCACGAGGGTCGCGGCGCAGTCGTGATACACCGCGTTGATTCCGAGGGTCAGCATGGCGTGATGGCTTCGATGCGGTGGGCGCGTGCTGCGAGCGGTCGCTCGCGCAACGACGTCGAGGAGAACGACGACGCGGCGGTCTCCTCGAGCAAGCCGGTCGCCGCAGCGACCGTCTCCTCGACGGTGACCCCCGTCAGGCAGGCGTGATGGCGTTCGGGACACACGCTGCGCTGGCAGTTGCGGCAGGGCACGTCGTGCGACAGCACGCGGCTCGCGACACGCCACGGCGTGTGCTGTGGATTGGTCAGGGCGTACAGGTCGACGACCGGCGTGCCGCAGGCAGCCGCGATGTGCGCCGGCCCGCTGTTGTTCGAGATCACGAGCCGCGCACCGTCGATCGCCGCGATCAGTTCGTCGAGCGCCAGCGCCCCGGTCAGATCGTGGAGCGCGGCCTGCCCGCGCGGCCCGTCGACGCCGCTCGCGGCGTGCACCAGCGTCGCCGCGAGTTCGGTCTCGGACGCCGTGCCGGTCACGAGGACCGGCAGGTTCGTCGATCGGAGCAGCGCTGCTGCGGTCGCGCCGAATCGATCGGCCGGCCACCGCCGCGACGGCGCGCTCGCACCCGGGTGCAGCACGATGTACGGACGATCGACCGCGATGCCTCGCGCGCGCGCCACCGCGGCGAACCGTTCCTTGGCGGACGCCGACACGCCGATCGACAGGCGATCGTCCGACGTCGTCGCGCCGATGGTCGCGACGAGCGCGAGCTGCCGCTCCACCTCGTGGCGTATGCCACCGTGTGGCTCCGGGTCGCGCACCCAGTCAGTCAACAAACCGTACGGATTCTCGCGGCAATGCGCGAGCCGCAACGGGATGCCGGCCTGTCCGCACAGCATCGCGGCGGGCAGCGCGCTCTGCGTGTAGCAGGTGAAGATGACGGCCGCGTCGAAGCGACCGGCGGCGAGGCGGGCCACGATGTCGCTTTGCAACGGCGTCGATCGCCCGACGGCGACCCACGGCGCGTCGTGGGCGATCGTGCCGTCGATCTCGGGAACATGACGTGCGATCTCACGACCGGCCGTCGAACATAACAGCGTTACGTGACGCGGATGCGCCCCCCCGTCGCCGTCCGCGACCGGGCGCTTCAGCGCGCGAATGGCAGGCGTCGTCATCAGGACGTCGCCGAGGTTGTCGAGCCGGACGCACAGGATGCGTCGGGCGTCGCGCCAGTCGTTCACGGCCGACCCGTGCGGCCGGAGATGGACGTCCTCACGGCCGCGGCTCGAACGTGCGCGTGATCGCGCGCCGCGACGCGCTGCCGTGCGGTCCGCGGCCGAGCGAGGGTGCCGGGCGTCCGAACGCGTCGCCGATGATGCGCGCGGCGACGTCGAGGTCCGGCACGATGTGATCCGGTGTTCGCAGCTGCGGATTGCCGGGGTCGCACACCCACTCGGTCTCGTTGCCGTTGTCGATCAGGATCGTGTGGCAACCCGCTCGCCTGCCCGCCTCCACATCGTCGAGGATGTCGCCGACGAACCAGGATCGCTGCAGATCGATGTCGTGCTCGACCGCCGCACGTTGCAGGAGGCCGGGCATCGGCTTCCGGCACAGGCAGGAGCACGTGTAGGCCGGCACGCTCCCGCGCGGATGATGCGGACACGCATGGAAGCCGGTGAGCGCGGCGCCGCAACGCGCGAACAGCATCGCGAGCCGATCCTCGACGGCGCGCAGCGCGGCGCGCTCGAAGAAACCGAACGCCACGCCCGGCTGATTGGTGATGACGATCAGCGGCGCGTCGAGGCGGCCGAGCCTGCGCAATGCAACCTCCGCATGCGGGGCGTAACGGATCGCCTCCGGGTCCACGTTGTACGGCACGTTCTCGATCAGCGTGCCGTCCTTGTCGAGAAAGACCGCAGGACGTCCCCGCCGCGTCGTCGCGTCCTTCGTCGCATCCATCTTTGCGCTCCCCGTCGCCTTCACGCGGCGCTCGCGTGGATCGCGAGGCCGGTTGCACGGCGACCATCGCCGAGCGGGACCAGAGCGCTCGCTTCGAGATCGCTCGATTCGACTTCGACGGTCGGGAGCTCGTCGACGGACGGCCGCGTCGCAGCGGCGAAGCGCTCGCCGCGCGCGTCGGCCATCGCGTGCCGATACACGTCGATCAGCTGCTCCGCGACGCGCGACCACGTGAACAGCGCGCTCGCGCGCTTTCGCCCGGCCTCCCCCATCGCGAGACGCAGCGATCGATCGGCGGCGAGTTCGACGAGCACCGAGGCGAGCGCACCCGGATCCCGCGGCGGCACGAGGCGACCGGTGATGCCGTCGACCACGGTCGTCCTGATCCCGCCGACCGCGCTGCCGACGACCGGCGTTCCGCAGGCCATGGCCTCGACCGGCGTGATGCCGAACGGCTCGTACCAGGGTGTGGTCACGAACACATCCGCGGCGCTGAAGTAGCGATGGAGGTCGTGACGGTCGCGCCGGCCGACGAAGTGCACCTCGTCCGCGACGTCGGCAGCGATCGCGCACTCGAACAGGCGTCCGATCTCCGGCGTCGCAATCGGATTCGGCCGCTCGGAAGCGCCGCCGACGATGTACAGCTCTGCCGGCAACGCATGTCCACGCTTCATCCGCCCGAGCGCGTCGATCACCGTGTCGATGCCCTTGCGCGGCACGAGGCGCCCGAGCTGCAGCACGATGAACGCGTCGGCCGGCCAGCCGAGCGCCTTGCGTGCCGACGAGCGCGGGATGGGCCGGAACTCGGCAGGATCGTAGCCGCACGGGA
>CAXTPX010000291.1:0-4907 GCA_964246005.1 uncultured Burkholderiaceae bacterium
GCCTTCTCGAGGAAGCGCAGCGGAGTGGCGGTCACGAGACCGACAGCGGACCGCATAGCGCTTTGTGCGTTCATCGCACATTCGTGCGATAACGGCACATACTGCGCCGTCGACGTGGTCCTTGTCAAAGAAGAGCGCAGGGACCTGCCGTCGGCGAAAGCCGGAACTACCGCAGCGACGGTGCGATTTCGGCCTGGACCTTTCGCATCCGCGGCAAGGCTTTCGCGATCAACTGCGCCGCTGTGGTCCGGTCCACGTGGGCACCGACGTTGATCGCCGCGATGACGGCACCGACCGCATCGAGGATCGGCACGGCAATGGTCACGAGGCCGGGTTCGAGCTCCCCCTCGACGATGCTGTAACCCTGTCTGCGCACCTGGTCGACGGCTGCAGACAAAGCGGAGACCGTGACCAATGTCCGCGGCGTCCGCTTGACCAGTGCGCTCCGTCTCAGAAGCGCCTTGACCTCCGCCTCGCTTCGGGCCGCGAGGAGCACTCGACCCATTGCATTGCAGTACGCGGGCAGACGCGAGCCGACGCGCAGGTCGACGGAGATGATCCTCACGGTGGCGACGCGTGCGATGTAGAGGACATCGGTGCCATCGAGGACCGAAGCGGAGCAGGACTCGCCGAGGGCGCGACTGAGTTGTTCGAGCGCAGGCTGGAGCAGCTGCGGAAGATCGGCCTTCGACAGATAGGCGAAACCGAGTCTGAGGATCCGCGGCGCCAACCGGAACAGGGGTCGGTCGAAGGTCGCATATCCGAGCACTGTCAGCGTGAGCAGACAGCGACGCGACGCGGCGCGCGAGAGGCCGGTGCGAGCTGCGACGTCGGACACGCTCAACGCTTCATGGCCGTCGAAACATTCGATGACCGACAGGCCCCTCTCCAACACGACCAAGTGATCGGCTGGCTTGATGACCAGATCGGTTGGCGGCGACGTCCGGGGCATGGAGAATGAATTCGCGGTTCGCGAGGAGGCTGCAGGTCCGGAGCTTAGTGCAGTCGACATATCGACGAATCGTGCGGCATCGACAGCAACGGGCAGGGGCGCCACCATGACGTGGCACGTTGCTGCCGATCGCTCGCAGCTAGCGTGGTTGCGGGAACCCGCATCCCCCTTCCTCCACCCGTGAAGCTCACATGACGACCCTGTCGTCAGCGAACAGATCGGCCCCGGGGCGCTATTGGGATGGACGTCCCGTATCGCGCGTCGATTCGCTCAGCGCCTTGAACCCCGAAATCACATCGGACAGCTCCTCGTCGATCCTGCCCTGTCGCAATCGATGGAACGTGTCGTTCAACGTCACGAGCATCTTGTCGATGTTCCGGTCCGCGCGATCCATGGCGGCGAGACGGCTCGCGTTCTCGCTGGCGAGCGACTCGGCGCACGCGCGAAAGACGGAAACGAAGAGGTACTCGCTGATGATCGCGCGTCGTGCCGCCGCAGCGCTTCCGAGAACCTCGGGCAGCATCGCGGTCGGCCAGGGTCGCGCCGCCAACGCGTGGTACCAGGCCTCGTCCAGCGGCAGCAGCCGCAGCCCGACCGGGCCGAAGGCCGCGCCCGACGTCGTCTGGTTGTAGAAGAGGTGAAGCTCGGTGAGCGGGCCGGCCCGGTCGGGACCGCTCGACTCGTCGACCACGGTGACGAGAATGTCGCTGACCAACGCGGAGATCGCCTCGACGGATCCCGGTACGGCAAAGACGCCCAGCAGCGGCAGGCCGGTGTCGGCGAGGCTCGCCCGAACCCGTTCACCGACGGCCCAGACCTGCGCTTTCCCGCGGCTGTCGATCAGCGACCCGCCCGCGTAGTCGACCACCAGGTCATTGAACCGGCCGACCAGGCCCTGGTCCGACCCGAACACGATGGCGCGGATCGCAACCGCTTGCCCGGATGGCTGCGGTCGTGTCGCGAGCGCCTGGGGATCGCTTCGAAAGCAAGCCACCAGCCCGAGCTCGACACTGCGCGCATAGTCGCCCAGCGCTTCGACCGATCGCTCGTACTGGCCGACGGCAGCCGCGGCTTGCGCCTTCATCGCGCGGACCACCGACTGCAGGTCGCCGGCACTGCTGATCTTTCGACGCAGGCTGTCCGGGCTGTCCGCCATCGTCAGTGAGCTCCGGGTGGACCTTGCACGAAGGGCAGAAGCGCCTTCCGCGCGAGTTCCACGATCATCGCCCGGTCGTCGTCGCCGAGCCTGGCGGTACTCATCAATCGTTGCGAGACCTCGACGGGAATCGAGGTGGTCGCGGCGCCGCGAACGGCCGCTTCTGCATCGTCCATGCGATCCAGCGGAACCGGATCGAACAGGTTCGCCGTCAGCGCGAGCACGATCGCGATCTGCGCAGGCACGGGCACCGGCGCCAGCTCGGGCTGCTTCAGACAGGCCCGAAGCCGTTGACCGTGCGTGATCGACTGTTGAGTTTCGTCGTCGAGGTGCGCACCGAAGCGCGCGAACGTTTCGAGCTCTTCGAACTGCGCATACGCCAGCTTCAGGTCGCCGGCGACGGCCCTGAACGCAGCCAGCTGCGCCTTGCCGCCGACGCGCGAGACCGACTTGCCGACATCCACGGCGGGCAGCACCCCGAGTTGGAACAGGGTCGGGGACAGATAGATCTGGCCATCGGTGATCGAGATCAGGTTGGTCGGGATGTAGGCCGAAATATCCTGCGCCTCGGTCTCGATGATCGGAAGCGCGGTCAGCGAACCGCCTCCGTGCTCGTCGTCGAGATGGGTCGCGCGCTCGAGGAGCCGCGAATGGATGTAGAAGATGTCGCCGGGGAACGCCTCGCGACCGGGCGGCCGTCCGAGCAACAGCGACAGTTCACGATAGGACCGCGCGTGTTGCGTGAGGTCGTCGTAGACGATCAGCACGTTGCGGCCGGCTTCCATGAAATGCTCGGCGATGCTGGTCGCGGCATACGGCGCGATGTACGACAGTCCCGGTGGGTCGTTGCCCTCGGCGACGACGACCACCGTGTACGCGAGCGCGCCTTCGGCCCGCAAGACGGCGACGACCTTCGCGACCGCAGACGCTCGCTGCCCGATCGCGCAGTAGACGCAGACCATGTCGCGGTCGCGCTGATTGACGATGCTGTCGATCGCGATCGAAGTCTTGCCCGTCTGACGGTCTCCGAGGATCAATTCACGCTGGCCCTGACCGATGGGGATCAACGCATCGATCACCTTGAGGCCGGTCTGCAGCGGCGTCGTCACCGCCGCCCGATCCATGATCGCCGGCGCGGGGCGCTCGATCGGCGACCGCGAATCGACGGACGCCGGTCCAAGGCCGTCGAGCGGGTTGCCGAGCGGATCGATCACGCGACCGAGGAGGCCGTCGCCCACGGCGACGTCCATCACGCGCCCCGACCGCAGCGCTTCGTCCCCCGCGCGCAGATGCGCGTGGTCACCGAGCAGGACCACGCCGATCTCGTCTTCGTCGACGTTGAAGGCGATGCCGGCCAGGTCGCCCGGAAACCGGATCATTTCCGCGTAGCCGATACCCGGGAGGCCGCCGACGCGTGCCACGCCCGTCGCCACGGAAAGGATCGTCCCGACCTCGCGGGCCACGAGCCGCGGAACGAACTGCGTGCTGACGTGATCGATCGCGGCGAACACCTCGTCGACGGTCTGCTGCAGCGAGCCGGGCGCGGCGATCATGCAGCGCTTTTCATCGGCTGCGGCATCGGCTGCGGCATCGCTTGCGGCGCCGACTTCGACGCGACCTCCGGCACAGGCGCCGCGGCTGCCTCGTCGACCTTGGCCTCAGCTTTCAACAGCGCGTCGACACCCTGTTCCAGCGTAGCGAGATAGTCCGCGATGCTCCACGCGAACTTCTGCCCGTTCGTGCTCAACTCGATGCCACCCACCAATGCCGGCGCCACCTCGTAGTGCAAGGCGACCTTCATCGCGAACGTGTCGTCGACCGCCTCTTGCACCGCCGTGCGCTGCACGGTCGGCAGCGCGAACGCGGTGCGCACGAGAGCGCCATCGTGCGACGCGCCCAGCGCCGCGGCTAAGTCGTTCCGGGCCGGACCTTCGAGCGTACGCAAGCGGGCGATGAACAGGCTGCAGACGCTCGCCTCCAGGTCCGCCGTGGCCAGGTCGGTGAGCGCCCGACGTGCCACGGCGAACACCTCGGCCTGGACCCGCTGCCGCAGGTCCCGGTTCACGTTCCTCGCGTCGCCGGCCATCGACTGCGCCCGCGCAGTCGTCAACGCATCGGCCGCCGTGCGCGCGGCGTCGAGCAGCCTCTGGCGCTCGACGCCGGCATCGGCCGTCGCCTTCGCCAGCAATGCAGCGCGCTGCTGGTCGAAGGCTTCGTTCTTGTGCTGGAGGTCGTCGCGATCGGTCTCTGCAGCCGCCTTCTTCGCGTCGGCGTCGGCGAGCTCCGCGGCGATGCGCTTTTCGCGCGCATCGATCGCATCGAGGACCGGCTTGTAGAGGAAGCGCTTCATCAGCCACACCAGGACGACGAAGTTGAGCGCCTGCGCACCGACGGTGAACCAGTCGATCAGCATGGCTACTTTCCGACCGCCTTGGCGGCCTGGGTGACGGCCGCGTTCCAGAACGGGTTGGCGAAGATCAGGATCATCGAGACCACGAAGCAATAGATCGCGGTCGATTCGATCATCGCCAGGCCGACGAACAGCGTCCGCGTGATGGTCGCCGAGGCATCGGGCTGCTGCGCCAGCGCCGTCAACGCGGTGGCCACGGCGCGGCCCTCGGCAAGCGCCGGCCCCATCGTGCCGAACCCCGTGGTGAGGCCGGCGATGACGATCGAGGCGATGGCGATGAGGGTCAGGCTGTCCATGAGGGCTTTCAGTTCGTGAGGGGGCGAGGCGCTGCCAGCGGCGCGGCCGGCGCGGCCGGCTCGTCGACTTTGCGGAACGGCTTGCGGGTGCGG
>CAXTPX010000292.1:0-4892 GCA_964246005.1 uncultured Burkholderiaceae bacterium
GCGATGGTCGACGCGTCGTGCAACGCGACGATGTCCTCGAGCCGGTCTGCCAGTTCGGCGCCATGCGCGGGCACCCCGCGCGTGAACCCGTTGCGGGCCGGGTCGTGGGTATGCGGCATGTGGTCGACGCCGGTCAACAACGATCCGAACCATTTGCGGTTGTTCGCCATGCCGCCCACGGAAATGCCGCCGAAGCCCACGCCGTGATAACCGCGCTCGCGGCCGATCAGTCGTGTCCGTGTTCCTTCACCACGCACGCGGTGGTAGGCGATCGCCATCTTGAGCGCCGTGTCGATCGCCTCGGACCCCGAGTTCGTATAGAACACCTGGGAAAACTTGCCGCCGGTGAAGTCGATCAGGCGGTCGGCCAGTTCGAAGGCGGCCGGATGGCCCATCTGGAAGGTCGGCGCGAAGTCGAGCGCCTGTGCGCCGTCGCAGATCGCCTTCGTGATCCGCGGTTGAGCATGGCCGGCGTTGACACACCAGAGTCCGGCGGTGCCGTCCAGAATGCGTTGCCCGTCGTCGGTCCGGTAGTACATGCCCTCGGCCGAAACGAGCATGCGCGGGGCCGTCTTGAAATTGCGGTTTGCCGTGAAGGGCATCCACCATGCAGAGAGATCGCGCATCGAACCCGTCCTCAAGTCTTGTTCCACGTCGTCGATACCCATGAACGGTCCGCCCTCGAGTGTGACCTCCGTTTGGCGCGAAGACCGTAATTTTCGTGTGCTAGCATAAACAAAAGGCTTCGCAATCAGCGCGATGTGCTTGGTTCGCAGCAGTCAGGGTTCGAGGGCGTACCAACGTCTCAGTGGAGCAAAGAGTTGAAGAGCTGGCGTTCCTCGTCCGAAGCAAACGTGAGTTCCCCGCCCGCCCAGGACGATCTGAGTGGGCGCACGATCTTCGGCACGTCGATCGATGCCACGAGGCCGCTCACGTCGCTCGTCGTCGATCAGCCCGAGCCGGCAGGTTCAACCGAACTGGCCCTGAATCAGACCCTCTTCAAGGTTCGACTCGCCGACAACGAGGGCCGCCGCAACACGGCCAGCATGCTGGTGCAGAAGATGTATGCGTGGCGAGGCTACAAGATCGCCTGGCATGCGAAACAGCAGCCGAACCGCATCACGCTCGTGGCTTCGCACGGCGCCTCGCCGATGGCCACCATCAGTATCGGCTTCGACTCGCCCGACGGCCTGCTGGTCGACAGCCTCTATCGCGAAGAACTCGACGCGCTTCGCGCGGGCGGCGCCAAGGTTTGCGAGTTCACCAAGCTCGCCGTCGATGGCGCGATCCGTTCGAAACGCGTCCTCGCGACCCTGTTTCACATCGCATACATCTACGCGCACAAGATGAACGGCTTCAGTGACCTCTTCATCGAGGTCAATCCGCGCCATGTCCGCTTTTACGAGCAAATGCTCGGATTTCGCCAATACGGCCCGGAGCGTCTCAACCCGCGCGTCAACGCGCCGGCGATCCTGCTGCGCCTCGAGTTCTCGCATCTCGCTGCGCAACTCGCGCGCTTCGGTGGGCACCCGGAGCTCGCGCGCCGCGAGAAGTCGCTCTATCCGTACGGCTTCTCGGCGGCGGAAGAAAGCGGCGTCATGGGCCGGCTCATGAAGTTGAGCTGATCGGCGCTCCATGCGTCAACGTCTTGCATGACCAGCGACGCCGACTGCACTTTCGACTACGACGAGGCCTTCAACCGCAATCTCGGCTGGGTCACGAGCGCCGAGCAGCAACGCCTTCGCGAATGCCGGATCGGCGTCGCCGGCCTCGGTGGCGTGGGTGGCAGTCACGTCCTCACGCTCGCCCGGCTCGGCATCGGCAAGTTCAATCTCGCCGACTTCGATCGCTTCGGCCTCGCCAACTTCAACCGACAGGCCGGCGCGTCGATGAGCACCGTCGACCGTCCGAAGCTAGACGTGCTCGCGGAGATGGCGCTCGACATCAATCCCGAGGCGAGCCTGAAGCGCTTCCCGATGGGGGTCGTCGACGGTGAGATCGACGCGTTCCTCGATGGGGTCGACCTGTTCGTCGACGGCCTCGATTACTTCGCCCTCTCGATCCGTCGCAAGGTCTTCGCTCGCTGCGCCGAGCGCGGCATCCCCGCGGTGACAGCCGCGCCGCTCGGCATGGGGGTCGCGTTGCTCAACTTCCTGCCGGGCGGGATGACGTTCGAGGACTACTTCCGACTCGAGGGCCTGCCGCCGAACGAGCAGGCGCTGCGTTTCCTGCTCGGCCTTTCGCCCGGCATGCTGCAACGCTCGTATCTGGTGGATCGCACCCGCGTCGACTTCGAGAGCAAGCGGGGACCGTCGACCGTCATGGCCTGCCAGTTGTGCGCAGGCTTCGCGGCGACCGAGTGCCTCAAGATCCTGCTCGGCCGCGGTCCGGTGCGTGCAGCGCCCCGCGGCGTGCACTTCGATGCCTATCGCTATCGCTTCATCCGGACTTGGCGGCCGATGGGCAACCGCAATCCGATCCAGCGGATCGCGCTCCGCATCGCCCGCCATCAGTTGAAGCTGTCGCCCTCGACGCAGTGACGTCCGACGAATCGCGCAGCGTGCTGCTGCAGATCCTCGAACTCGCTCGCTGGGCACCGAGCGGCGACAACACGCAGCCGTGGCGCTTCGAGCTCGTCGACGACACCCGTCTCGTGATCCACGGCTTCGACACGCGGCACGACTGCGTCTACGACCTCGACGGCAGCGCGAGCCAGATCGCGCTCGGCGCGCTCGTCGAGACGATCGCGATCGCTGCGTCGATGCACGGCCTTCGCATCGAAGTCTCGCGGCGGTCCGAAGCTGCGATCGATCGACCGCAATTCGACGTGTCGTTCGTCGCGGACCCGACGGTCATCATCGATCCGCTCTGCGCCTGCATCGAACGACGCAGCGTGCAGCGGCGCCCTCTCGGCACCCGCCCGTTGACGGCGATCGAGAGGGCCACCCTCGACGCCAGCGTCGGACCGGCGCATTCGCTGATCTGGCGTGAAGGCGGCGGCGCCCGGCTGCGCATGGCGGCGCTGCTGTTCACGAGCGCGAGGCTGCGGCTGACGATGCCCGAGGCCTACGAGGTCCATGCCCGCGTCATCGAATGGGGCGCACGTTTCAGCGACGATCGCGTGCCGGAGGCCGCCGTCGGCATGGATGCCGTCTCGGCGTCGCTGATGCGCTGGGTGAT
This sequence comes from uncultured Burkholderiaceae bacterium, assembly GCA_964246005.1. Taxonomy (GTDB): domain Bacteria; phylum Pseudomonadota; class Gammaproteobacteria; order Burkholderiales; family Burkholderiaceae_D; genus CAHJXF01. The sequence continues at coordinate 3,181 of CAXTPX010000292.1, forward strand.
GCAGAAGTGGTCGCGCGTCGCCTTCTTCAACCGCTACCTCGCGGGCACGTGGCTGCCGCGCATCCAGCTCGACTTCGTGCCCGCTGTCGCGTGCGCTGCGCATTTCTTCCTGGTCGCCAACAGGCGACCGGAGGACATCGACGACTTCGTCCGCGCGGGTCGCGCGATGCAGCGCCTCTGGCTGACGGCGACCAGACTCGAGCTCCAGATGCAGCCCGAGGTCACGCCGCTGATCTTCGCGCGCTACGTTCGCACCACGGTCCGGTTCTCGACCGCGAAGGGGATGGATGCACAAGCAGCGCGAATCGCCCGTCGACTCGCGGACCTGATCGGCACGGACGCGCGGGACAAGTCCGTCTTCATGGGACGCGTCGGCCACGGTGCCGCGGCGACGGCGCGCTCGCGCCGGCGACCGCTGGAGCAACTGCTGGTGCGCTCGCCTGGAGTCCCGGCTGGTGTCCTGTCCCGACAGGACACTAGAACGAGCGCCTGAGCTCGACGTAGACGCGGTCCTTGTTGTCGTACTGCCCGAACAGTCCGGTCGGCTTGCCGCCGAAGACGTCGACCCCTGCCACGGCCCGCCAGTTGCGCTGGAAGCCCCATACGACTTTCGGGCGCAGCAACCAGTCGTTGTGGTTGAGGCTGTGGATCAGCAGGATCTGCGGTTCGACGTCGTGCGCCATCTTCGTCGACGCGAAGAACGTGGCGCCGCTCTCGACCGCCCGAGCCAGCGTGTCCCGGTCGTGGTCGGTATAGATCCGCTGGAAGAACTGCACGTTGATGCGCGACGACTCGGGTGCCGGCACGTCGAGCCCGACGATGTAGTCGAGATAGTTCTGCCGGACGACGCCGTCGCTGTCGGACAATCGGGTCACATTGGATTGACGTCCCTGCGTGTAGACGGCCTCGCCGCGAAACAGCCAGTCGTTGTACTCCTTCGAGGCCGTCAGTCCGAACTGGTTCACCTTCTCGTGACGTGGCGTGTAGACCACCGCAGGGGTCGGTCCGGCGATGACTTCGCGGAAGAATGTGGCCGATGCATCGACGCTGCGATACGCGAACGTCGCGACGTCCCAGCCGCCCTTGAGGATCGAGGCACGCAATCCGAAGTTCTGGTTCCCGCCGCCGACATCGGGCTTGCGTTCGTTGTTGACGACGTAGCCGTAGCCCGGCGGCGGCGCAGGCGGATACGGAAAGAAGTCGCTGCCCGGCTTGCCGATCTTGTCGACCGTGGGGAACGGAATCCACACTGCTTCCACATGGATGTCGTTCTTGAACCATTCGGCGCGAGCCGCCCACTGCGGGATTCGCAACAGATCGAAGTCCGGCAGGATCGACTCGCGCAGGTCGCGCGCCGAAACCACGTCGGCGAGGAACAAGCCGACGACCTCGCCCCAGACGATCTGCTGCCGACCGAATCGAAAGTCGAACTCGCCGGCCCCGAAATCGAGGTAGGTCTCGCGAAACTGTCCGTTGAATCGCTGGTCGCTTCGCACCTGCGACGGATAGAAATTCGAGAGGTCGTAGATCGCGTTGTAATCGAATCGGCCGCTGATCTTCCATTTGATGTTGGCATCGAACCCGCCCTGCGCCCCCAGCTCGAGGCGATTGATCAGCTTCGAGAAGTGCGCAGGCCGCGGGTAGGTGTACGCGGATTCGAGCTGATCGAAGCCGAAGTACTTCGTCGTCGGCGCCGCGGTCTCGTCGAGATT
>CAXTPX010000293.1:0-4892 GCA_964246005.1 uncultured Burkholderiaceae bacterium
CGATGAGCTCGCCCAGGCACTCGCGGACCTGGTGCCGAAGGCGATCTCCTGGATCATCAGCTTCTTCGTGCTGGCGATCTTCTGGACCTCGCACCTGCGCCTCTTCCACTACGTGCGCTACGTGGACGGCGGCCTCGTCTGGCGCAACATCTTCCAGCTCCTGTTCGTCGCCCTGATGCCGTTCTCGGCCGCGCTGCTCGGCGAATACAACGGCTCGGCGGTCTCGCAGGTCGCCTACAACGGCAACATGGTGATGCTCGGCCTGATGAGCCTGTGGAAGCTTTCCTACCTGCGAAAGCACCCGATGCTTGCCTCGATGCCGATGGACACCGCCACGTATGATGCGGCGCTCTTTCGGACGGGCAGCCTCGTCGGCATCGGGCTCGTGACGATGGTCGTCGCGCTGGTCTTCCAGACCCCGTTCGCCACCTGCGCGTACATGCTGATGCTGCCGATCGGACGCTACAGCCGCCATCGGCAGTTGAAGCGCCAGGCGCGCGAGCTGGCCGAGCAGGGCCGCACCGCTTCGAACATTCCCTCCGGCAACCATCCATGAAAAAGATCCTCATCCTCGGCGTCAACGGCTTCATCGGCCATCACCTGTCGAAGCGCATTCTCGAGACCACCGACTGGGAGGTGTACGGGATGGACATGCAGAGCGAGCGCGTGTCCTCGTTCCTCGACCACGACCGCTTCCACTTCTTCGAAGGCGACATCACGATCAACAAGGAGTGGATCGAGTACAACGTCAAGAAGTGCGACGTGCTGCTTCCGCTCGTCGCGATCGCGACGCCGGCGACCTACGTGCGAGAGCCGCTGCGCGTCTTCGAGCTCGACTTCGAAGCCAACCTGCCGATCGTCCGGCAGGCCGTGAAGTACGGCAAGCGCGTGATCTTCCCGTCGACCTCCGAGGTCTACGGGATGAGCCGCGACGCCGAGTTCGATCCGTACGCATCCGACATGGTCTACGGGCCGATCGACAAGCCGCGCTGGATCTACGCCTGCTCGAAGCAGTTGATGGACCGCGTGATCGCCGCCTATGGCCAGCAGGAAGGTCTCGACTACACGTTGTTCCGGCCGTTCAACTGGATCGGATCGGGACTGGATTCGATCCACACCGCGAAGGAAGGATCGAGTCGCGTGATCACGCAGTTCTTCGGGCACATCGTGCGCGGCGAGCCGATCAGCCTCGTCGACGGCGGCGCTCAAAAGCGAGCTTTTACTTATATCGACGACGGCATCTCGGCGCTGATGAAGATCATCGCCAACGAAGGCCGTGTCGCGAGCGGGAAGATCTACAACATCGGCAACCCGTCGAACAACTACTCGGTCCGCGAACTCGCGACGATGATGTTGTCGCTCGCGGCCGAGTATCCGGAATACGCCGCCAGCGCGAAGAAGGTGGCACTGGTGGAGACCACGTCGGGCGCCTACTACGGCACGGGCTACCAGGACGTGCAGAACCGCGTCCCGAAGATCGAGAACACGATGCACGAACTCGACTGGGTGCCGCAGGTCGCGATGGCCGACGCGCTGCGCCGCATCTTCGACGCCTATCGCGGCCAGGTCGCGCAGGCTCGCAGCCTGGTCGATTGAAGCGGTGGCCTACACGATTCGCGCGGTCGAGCGGCGTGATCTCCCGGCCTTGCATCGACTGGTCGTCGGGCTCGCGCAGTACGAGCGGCTGGAGGACCAGGTCGTCTCGTCGCCCGACGACTTCGAACGGGCGCTGTTCGGTCCCGGCGCCGGCGTGGAGGCGTTGCTGCTGTGGCCGGCCGACGGTGCCGCTCGACCGGTCGCCTTCGCCCTCTTCTTCCACAACTTCTCGACCTTCCTGGGTCGGCGCGGGCTGTATCTCGAAGACCTGTTCGTCGAGCCCGGGCAGCGCGGACGCGGATACGGCAAGGCGCTCCTGGTGCATCTGGCGCGCCTCGCCGTCGAGCGCGGCTGCGGTCGCTTCGAATGGTCGGTCCTCGACTGGAACGTGGATGCGCAGGCGTTCTACGAGAGTCTCGGCGCCACGGTCATGCCCGACTGGCGCATCACCCGCGTGACCGGCGATGCCCTTCGGCGTCTCGCGTCGATCGGGACGCAGGCGTCGACATGAGCGACCGCCACCTGACGCTCAAGGTCGACGTCGACACGCTGCGTGGCACGCTCGAGGGCGTGCCACGCCTCCTCGACCTGCTCGCGCGCCACGCGTTGCGGGCGACGTTCCTCTTCAGCCTCGGCCCCGACCACACGGGCCGCGCGTTGAAGCGCGCGTTGCGACCGGGCTTCTTCGCGAAAGTGCAGCGCACCTCGGTCGTCGAACACTACGGCATCAGGACGCTGCTGTACGGCACGCTGCTGCCGGGACCGGACATCGGCTTGCGCGGCGCCGACGTGATGCGCCGCGTCGCGGCAGCCGGTCACGAGGTCGGCATCCACACGTGGGACCACACGCTGTGGCAGGACAATGTCCGCACGCGCTCGGCCCGCTGGACCTGGCACCAGATGTCGCAAGCGCACGACCGCTTCGTGTCGACGTTCGGGGTGCCACCCGCGACGCATGGCGCGGCGGGTTGGCAGATGAACGACGACGCGCTTCGCCAGCTCGAAACCTGGAAGCTCGCCTACGCCTCGGACGGACGGGTCGCCGACGACGAGCGCGATCGCGGCGCTTTCCGGCCGGTGGTGGGTGGCCGGACGCTCGAATACGTGCAGATCCCGACGACGCTGCCGACGCTGGACGAACTGATCGGGATCGACGGGCACGATGCCTTGGCCGCCGCCGACGTTCTGCTGGCAGAGACCGCGACGCGCGACTGCGACGAGGTCTTCACGCTGCACGCCGAACTCGAAGGGATGAAACTGATCGACGCGTTCGAACGGCTGATCGTCGGCTGGAAGAGCCAGGGTTTCGCGCTCGGGACGCTGGAAGAGGCGTATTCGCGGCTCGACCCGGCCGCGTTGCCACGACGGCAATGGCGATGGGGATCGATCGCGGGCCGTAGCGGAGAGTTGATGCTGAGCGGCCCGCCCGTCGCGGCGCGCTGATTGCTTCGCAAAAAAGAAGCCCGGTCGTGACCGGGCTTCCCGACTTACCTGCTCAGCGGTGCCAGCCGCCGTATCCCCGATACCCGTGATAATACGGGCCGGGACGGTAGACGACGCGCGGGCCGTAATAGCCCGGTGCGTAGTAGCCGGGACCGCCGTAGTACGGTGCAGGCGCGTAGACCGGTGCATACGCGGGAGCGTAGACGGGTGCCGGCGCGTACGCGACCGGCGGCGGACCGTAGTAGGCCGGCGCTGCGTAACCGATGCCGATGCCCGGCAGGCCGACGCCGAGCGACAGCGATACGTGGCCGCCGGCGTGGGCGGGCGCCGCAGCGACCAGCAGTCCACCCGCGGCAACCATCGCAACAGCAATCTTCTTCATCATGACGGACCTCCTGAAACGCGCACGTAGCGCACCCTGATACGAACGCCGCACAGCGCAACTGGTTCACTTTCGCTGGCGTGGTAAACGTATCTTTTGTAACAGGCCAGATCAATGGACGCAACGATGGAAACAGCCACGAGCGGCAAGACGGTGGAAATCGGGAAAGCCGTGCCGGACTTCGAAGTGGAGGGCACGGGGGGTCGGTTTCGCCTCGGCGGACAGCGCGGCAAGACCGTCGTGCTCTATTTCTACCCGAAGGACAGCACGCCCGGCTGCACGACCGAGACCCAGGAGTTCGGCGACGCATCGGCGGCGTTCGAGGCGGCCAACGCGATCGTCGTCGGTCTCTCGCGCGACGGCCTGAAATCGCACCACAAGTTCAAGGAAGCGCTCGGCATCCCGTTCGACCTGCTGTCCGATCCGGACGAGCGGGTCTGCCTCGCGTTCGGCGTGATGAAGATGAAGAACATGTACGGCAAGCAGGTCCGGGGGATCGAGCGCAGCACGTTCGTGATCGACGCCGACGGCGTCCTCGTCCGGGAGTGGCGCGGCGTGAAGGTCCCGGGTCACGTCGACGAGGTGCTCGCGGTCGTCCAGAGCAGGTAGGCGGCGCCCCAGCCGGGTGGCTTGCGTTTTGGGCCCGCGGGACTCACCATCGTTCCGGCATTCGCCCCTCTTCAGAGCCCCCGATCAGTCCATCCTGCCCACTACCGACCGCCTTCCGAAGGCCGACCGTCGACGCGCGATCACAACGCGCCAGCGACGGTCGGCCTTCGTCGTCTTGACGCTTTCAACTTCCACTTCCGTTCGACCTCGCCGATGCCCCTGCCGAAACTGCCCGCTCGTCCCGCCGTCTTCCTGACTTCGCACGCGATCGAGGAAACGAACAAGTCCGCTCGCGACAAGCCACTGACCGTCGCCACCGCGGACGCCCGAGGGCCAGGGGCGGCGGCGAGCACGGTGGCGCACGGCGAGGCCGGCACGAGCCGGGTCGACGGGCGCGTCATGCAGCGACCCGCCCGGCCCGTCGTCGAGCAGCCGGCCGTGCAGGTCGAGTCGGCTGCCGAAGCGGCCAACCAGCCGCTGCCGGCCGCCCCGTCCGCCCGCAAGCCGGCTGCTGCGCCACGTGCGGTCGTCACGACGCTCGAGCCGCGTGCGACGAAAGCGAAGGCCCAGGGCGAGCCGGTCAAGTTGTTCGTGCTCGACACCAACGTGCTGATGCACGACCCGTCGGCGCTGTTCCGCTTCGAGGAGCACGACGTCTACCTGCCGATGATGACGCTCGAGGAGCTCGACGATCACAAGAAGGGCATGTCGGAGGTGGCGCGCAACGCGCGTCAGGTCAGCCGCTCCCTCGACGCGCTCGTGGGCGCCACCGGCGACTTCCGCGGCGAGGCGAAGATCGAGGACGGGTTGTCGCTCGCGGCGCTCGGCAACAAGGACGCCGGCGGCAAGCTGTTCTTCCAGA
>CAXTPX010000294.1:0-4887 GCA_964246005.1 uncultured Burkholderiaceae bacterium
CACACGAGCCAGAACTGCGGGATGCCCCAGACGCGGCTCACGTGCACGTGGCGCTGCGTCATCATCGCGTTCGACGTCTGCGCGACCGGCGGCGTCCAGCCGGCCGGCTTCCAGCCCGTCGCGGGGATGCGATAGCCGAGCGCGCCGCCCATCATGAACACGAAGTAGATCGCGGCCATCACGAGGAACGTCGATGCGACACCGGGGTCGGTCGGCGTGGCGAAGTACTTCATCAACTCGTTGGCGAGCGGCGAGCCGATCACCGCACCGCCGCCGAAGCCCATGATCGCCATGCCGGTCGCCATGCCACGGCGATCGGGGAACCACTTGATCAGCGTCGAGACCGGCGAGATGTAGCCGAGCCCGAGGCCGATGCCGCCGATCACGCCGGAGCCGAGCCACATCAGCCACAGCTGATGCATCTGGATACCGATCGACGAGATCACGAGACCGCCGGTCCAGCACACCGCCGCCACGACGCCGGCCTTCCGCGGCCCCGCACGTTCGAGCCACCCGCCCCACAGGGCCGCGGACGACCCGAGCACGACGAAGAACAGCGTGTACATCCACACGAGACTGGAGACGCGCCAGTCGCAGGTCGTCGTGAACAACTGGTCGACGATGCCCGAGTACTTGCAGGCGGTCGCATCGGTGCCGCCGAGCGACTTCGCCAGCGGTAACCAGAACACCGCGAAGCCGTACGCCATGCCGATGCACAGGTGGATGGCGAGCGCCGCGGGTGGGACCAGCCAGCGATTGAAGCCGGGTCCGGCGACCGTGCGTTCCTTCGAAAGGAAGCTGCTTCGGCCCGGCGTCGCCGGGACGTGATCCAGTGCGATTGATGCCAAAATGGTCTCCGAACGATCGTGAATGCGATTGTTATGAATACGTCGCAGTTTCGAATGCGCCCCGCGGCCGAAGCCGGCGAGTGGCGCCGAATGTAGGCGTCCGCGTCACGTGCCGCAATAGGAACGCATCGGCGCAGCGGTTGTGCCCGCGAGCACCTAAGGGAGACTACGTATGGGTTATCACCGAGGCGGTTCTTGCGGACCGGATCGTCTGACGACGAGCCGATGAAGCGTGTCTCGATCAAGCCGCAGTGGACGATCCGTTTCCCCGACGGCAAGAGCCTGCCCCCGCGCTTGCTCGACCTGCTCGCGCAGGTGCAGGACCAGGGGAGTCTGTCGGCCGCGTGCCAGAAGGCCGGCACGTCGTACCGGCATGCATGGGACCTGATCCGGCAAGGCGAGGCGTTGTTCGGCGCCGACCTGGTGGAGATGGAACGAGGCCGCGGTTCACGGCTGACGCCGCTCGGCGAGAAGCTCGTCTGGGCTGATCAACGCATCCTGGCCCGACTCGCACCGGGCCTCGCGTCTCTCGCGTCCGAACTCGAGACCGAGATCGAGAGCGTCCTGCGCCTCGAGACGGTCATGCTGCGCGTCCACGCGAGCCACGGGTTCGCGATCGAGACGCTGTTCGACCTGCTGTCGGCGCAGGGCATCGCGTTCGACCGCAAGTTCGTCAGCAGCCTCGAGGCGCCGGCCGCGTTGCGCGACGGCGCCTGCGATCTCGCCGGCTTCCATATCCCGATGGGCGTGCAGGAGCGACCTGCGCTCGAACACTATCGTCGCTGGATGGATCCTGCGCGTCACGTGATCGTCGACATGGCGACGCGGCGCCAGGGCTTGATGGTGGCCCCCGGCAATCCGCTCAAGATCTACGAGCCACGCGACCTGCTGCGCGCGGAGGTGCGCTTCATCAACCGGCAGCGCAACTCGGGGACGCGCTTCCTGCTCGAAGGACTGCTGGCCGAAGCCGGTGTCGACAGCGATCGCATCACCGGCTTCGAGCAGGGCGAGTTCACCCATGCGGCCGTCGCCGCGTACGTCGCGAGCGGGATGGCCGACGTCGGCTTCGGACTCGAGACGCCGGCGCGCCGTTTCAAGCTCGACTTCATCCCGCTCGCGAACGAACGCTACTTCCTGATGTGCGATTCGTCGGCGCTGGAGAAGCCGGCGATGCGCGAGGTCGTCGCGATCCTGCAGGGAGCGGCGTTCCGGGCGACGGTCGACGCGCTGCCCGGCTACGACGCGCGGCATGCCGGTCGCGTGATGCGGTTGCAGGAAGCGTTCCCGAGCCTGTCGCACGACGATGCGCAGCGCGATGGTTAGGGCGTTCACCCTAACAATCGCTCCTTTCTAGTTTTCGTTCCCTAGGACCTCGCGACGATCATGCGGTCCATGGAGTCGTGCCGGGCGCAGTGGTCCAGCGCAGGGCTCCGGCAGCGGCGACGTCCGTCGCGCTGCGAGCGCCTTCCAACGGAGCACACCATGTCCCAAGCCACTCTCAATGCAGTCGCCATCGATGTCGTCGGTCAGTACGGCCTCGCCGGCAAGCATCTCGTCAACGCCTATCGCCTCGGCACGCAGCGCGTCGTCGCGCAAGTGAACGAGCGTTACTCGTCGATGATCGAATCGCCGGCGCTGCCGATGGTCGATGCGTCGCTCCGCTCGAGCATCCTCGCCGCGCATCAGCAACTGACCGGCTTCTTCGTCGGGGGCGTGGTCCGTGCGACCGAGCAGGCCGATCTCGCGATCGACCGCATGACCGACAGCACCGCGCAAGGCATCAAGCGCCTGGGTGGTGTCGGTGAACGCCTCGAAGCGATGGTCGGTCAGCCGGTCGTCGAGACGATGACCAAGGTCAACATGCCCGCTGCCAAGCTGTCGCTGCAGATCGCGGGCCAGGTCGTCGAAGGCACGAAGCGGTTGGTCGAGCGCGTGGCAGTGGTCGAAGCGGCGGTCGAGGAAGCCGTTGCCGAGACGGTCGCCGCGGCGACCAGCGACGCCAAGACGCGTGCGAAGCGCGCCGCGGCCAAGGCCTGAATTGCCGATGCCGTGAACGCAGGTCGCGGCACTTCGTGGTGATACGCTGCCCAGAGCAGTGGTCGAGCCGGTCGGTCGAGTCATTCGATCGCCGGCTTCTTGCGTTGTCGGCACCGCGCGACGGTGCACACCCGGGAGATCTTCATGAACAAGCCGGTTTCGAAAAGCGCGGCGAAGGCCCCGCGCAAGGCCGCGTCGAAGGCCGGGGCCGGCAAGGCGTCGACGTCCACGCATGCGCAGAGCGAGTCACCCCCGCAGCCGTCGAAGAACATCCTCACGGCCGGCATCAAGGCGTTGGCCAACGCGCACGAGGAAGCCGTCGCCCGACAGAGCCGCGTGTTCGAGTCGCTGCTCGGCCTCGGCTCGAAGCGGGGGAGCGACGCTGCCGACGCACCGCCGGCGCCAGCGACCACGCTCGATCCGTTCGGCTTCCGGAAATTCGAGGACGTGTTCGACCAGCGGGTCGCACGGGCGATGGAACATCTTCAGGTTCCGACCGCGCAGGCCTTCGCGGCCCTGACGGCCGAGGTCGAACGCCTGCGCGAGACCGTCGAGCGTCTCGAGGCACAGGCGCGCAAGCGCTGAAGTCCGCTCACCCGATCGAACCAGCGGGTCCCGGTCGCATGGCCACGTCGAACACGCGGGACCGGATCCTCGAGGTCAGTCTCGACCTCTTCAATCGCGAGGGCGTCGCTGCCGTCTCCACGCATCGCATCGCGACCGAGACCGACATCAGTCCCGGCAACCTGCACTATCACTTCAAGACCAAGCAGCAGATCGTCGTGTGGTTGTTCCGTCGCTTCGAGGGCCGCATCGTGCCGTGCCTCGAGGCGGCTGCCGGGGTCACCGCGATCGACGATGTCTGGCTCACGCTCCACCTGACGTTCGAGGCGATCGACGCGTACCGCTTCGTGTATCGCGACATCGCCTTCCTGCTCAACGAGTATCCCGCGCTCGAGGAACCGGCGCAGGCGCTGGTGATGGCGAACCTGATCGCGGCGCGCGAGTCGTGCGCCCGTCTCGCGGAGGGTGGCGTGTTGCGTGCCACGACCGCCGACGTCGAGATGCTGGCGCTGCAGATGGTGTTCACGACCACGTGCTGGTTCTCGTTCACGCGACTGACGCCGGTGCATGCACGCAGCGACCAGGGTGGTCCGGGCTTCGCGGCCTATTACACGCTGACGCTGCTGTCGCCGTACGTGGTCGGCGAAGCGCGCGACTACCTGAACTATTTGCGGGGCAAGTACCTGGGTTGAAGGCTCGGACAAGCGGACGCCCGTCGGGGCGTCCTTGCAGGACGGCCGATGCCCCGTGGGCGCCGACCGACTCTCGAAGAGGCATGAACATGAACACGATGACCCGGCAGGCGATCGCTCGACGCGACGCACGTTCCAACGACCACGCGTCGGTGAAGGCGCCCTCGCGCTTGCTGCAACTGCTCGAGGGACGCGCATTGTTCGAACTCGGCGCCACGGTCTCGATGTGGCCGTGGCTGTCGATGGTCCCGCCGGGCGACGGGCATCCGGTCCTCGTGCTGCCGGGCCTGATCGCGAGCGATCTGTCGACGCAAGTCCTGCGCCGCTACCTGCGCGAGCGCGGTTACTACGTGCACGGCTGGAAGCTCGGGCGCAACCTCGGTCTGCGCAGCGGCGTCGAGGAAGCGATGTCCCGTCGTCTGGAGTCGCTGCATCGACGCCATGGCCGGAAGATCAGCCTGGTCGGCTGGAGCCTCGGCGGTCTGTATGCGCGCGTGCTCGCGAAGCAGCGGCCCGACGCCGTGCGCAGCGTGATCACGCTCGGCAGTCCCTTCGCCGGATCGCCGCGTGCGACCAACGCGTGGCGCGTGTACGAGCTCGCGAGCGGCCAGAAGTCCAACGACGAGGCGGCGCACGCACGTGTCCGCGGCGATCTGTCGATGCCCACGACGTCGATCTACAGCCGGACCGATGGCATCGTCGCGTGGCCGACCAGCATCAATGAGCCGGGACCGATGACCGAGAAC